>CP048469.1:3082500-3335101 GCA_025559845.1 Agrobacterium tumefaciens | reverse complement strand
TGTCGATTTGTCCCCTGCCGCGTCAGAGCAAGCTGCATCGGATGCCTTTGGTGCACGGTCCCCGTCCGCCACCGCACCCATCGCCAAATTCAATTGCATATTGCCGCCTTTCAAATTGCCAATCATAGCCTGACGATCAAATTCACCGTCAGGGATCCCCCTCGTGTTATTCTTGCTTTCGACATTCCCCTCGCAAGAATTGTCCAAAGCGCTACTCGTTCGCGAGCCGGTTATCCCATTTCCCTCTTCATCATGGAGAGGCCTGCGATACGCTAACAACACTCCTTTCGTTGCAACCTAAACATGTATTTCTTCAGGCAAAGACTACCCGTTCGCTCCGAGATCGGAACGGCGCAAATAGCTCCATGAACTGAAAAAACGAACCCCTAAAGATCCGCCCGCAACAAGGGTGAATATCGCCGATACGATCATCGAGATAATCTGTGGACTGAGATCCGCGCCCCTTGTTGAAATGCATTTAGGCAGGATCGATGGCAGAGATCAATGGCGTTTTTTCTGCAAAAACGAACAACGGCCATTGACTCAGGAAAGCCGTTTTGCATCACGGGAACGGCCCGAAGCAGAATCTCTTATGAATCAATGAGATTCAAATTTCTCGTTTTCCGCGAGACGATTTTGGCAAAAAAATAAAAATTATCTTGACTCGAAACTTGCCACGACTTCCGTAAAGAAAGCCTCGGCGTTTCAAGGCGACCTCCAGCAAGTATTTGATTTATAACCGCTTTTTGTGTCGCCTCCTTGACATGCTATTGTCACGCTACATCAAGAAAGATTAAAGTACGGTTAGAATCACAAAAAGCCCGGCCAAAGGCCAGGCTTTTTAAATAGCGAATTGTGATTAGCCGGATTAGGCGGAAAGTGCCTTAACACGCTGCGCCAGGCGAGACACCTTGCGGGAAGCAGTGTTGCCGTGCAGAACGCCCTTGGTAGCAGCGCGCTGGATTTCCGGCTGAGCAGCCTTCAGAGCTTCGGTGGCTACTGCCAGGTCGCCCGATGCGATGGCTTCTTCAACCTTGCGGATGAAGCCGCGAACGCGCGAACGGCGAGCCTTGTTGACTGCGGTACGGCGAGCGATCTTGCGGGTCGCCTTTTTCGCCGAAGTTGTATTGGCCATGTATGCCTCTCTTCGAATTCGAACCAAATTCCGCAACCACAGGATCGGGTCGTTCTACGACCTCACGTAACCCAAGAATGCGGGAGTAATTTCGGACAAGCCGGATGGCTTTCCGTAACCGTGGGCGGGCATATACCGTTAAAGCGGACGCCCGTCAACGCGCAATTTCACTGAAAACGCCGTTATTCCGAATCCTTAGCGCGTTTCCTTATTCCATTACAGAGACTCTAACGGTTCCTGAATGCGGGTTTGCGCTTTTCGATGAAAGCAGCCATTCCCTCCTTCTGGTCATCTGTCGCAAACAGCGACTGAAACAGACGGCGTTCAAATCTTAGTCCCTCCGAAAGCGACACTTCGAACGAGCGATTGACGCTCTCCTTGGCCATGACAACGGAAGCACGCGACAGGGAAGCAATACGCGTTGCCGCCTCTATTGCGTCCTCGACGAGGCTGGCTGCCGGCACGATGCGCGATACTAGGCCGGCGCGCTCAGCCTCTGCCGCATCCATCATGCGACCCGTCAGCACCATATCCATCGCCTTTGCCTTGCCGACAGCTCTGGTGAGCCTCTGAGAGCCGCCCATGCCCGGAATGACACCAAGGGTGATCTCAGGCTGGCCGAACTTAGCCGTATCCGAGGCGATAATGAAATCGCACATCATTGCCAGTTCGCATCCGCCGCCGAGAGCAAAGCCCGAAACCGCGGCAATGACCGGCTTGCGGGTCGCCGCAACCTCATCCCAACCACCAAGAAAATCGCCGACATAGACATCCACGAAATCGAGAGACTGCATTTCCTTGATATCAGCGCCGGCAGCAAATGCCTTTTCGGAGCCGGTTATCACGATGGCGCCAATGGAATCATCCGCGGAGAACGAGGCAAGGATATGCCGCAGTTCCTTCAGCAGAGCCGAGTTGAGCGCATTCAGCGCCTTCGGCCGGTTGAGCGTTATGACGCCAACCTCGTCGCGTTTCTCCACCAGTATCGTTTCATAGTCCACAGCGGCCTCCCTTTCTTAGTTTACGTGTTGCCGAACTACTTCTGGCAGGCGGCACAATAAAACGTCGAACGTCCTGCCTGTACGACCCGTTCAACGGTACCCTTGCAACCGGGTGTGCGGCAAGGCTCGCCCTCCTGATCGTAGACGGAGAAGGAATGCTGGAAATATCCGAGTGTGCCGTCGGTCTGAATATGATCCCGTAGCGAAGAGCCCCCGGCCGCAATCGCATCGGCAATCACATCGCGGATCTTTTCGGTTAGCTCGACAAGCTGGGCCTTGGGTTTTCCTGTCGCCGTCACCAGCGTTCCCGACGCGCGAAGCGGCGAGAGATGCGCGCGCCAGAGAGCCTCGCAGACATAGATGTTGCCAAGACCCGCAATGACCTTCTGATCCAGCAAGGTCGTCTTTAATGGCTGGCTTTTGCCGGCAAATCTCGAGGCCAGATAATCCGCGCTCAAGGCATTGCCTGTCGGTTCGGGTCCGAGCCCGGCGAAAGCGGGATAAAGATCTATCTTGTTCCGCTCGACCAGATGCATGAAACCAAACCGGCGGGGGTCATTATAGATGACGCAAACGCGGCCCTGATTGCCCTCAAGATAAAAGATGACGTGATCGTGCTTTCCATCCTTGGAGCGAGCATGGTGGAACTCCCCCGGCGTCTGTGCGCTTTCCGTGTCGTCCACTTCCACACGGAACGAGCCCGACATGCCAAGGTGGCAGATGACCGTCAGCCCGTCCTCAAGCTCGATCAGCAGATATTTCGCCCTTCGACCAAGCGAGACGATCCGCTTTCCTTCGATCAACGAAACAAAGTCTCCCGGAAAAGGAAACCGCAGGTCCGGACGACCGAGATACACCTTTCGGATCGTTGATCCTTCCATGGCGGGCGTGAGGCCACGTCTGACGGTTTCGACTTCAGGCAATTCTGGCATCTGGCTTATCCGGGTGTTTATCGTTAGGACCAAGTGGTCTATAGAGTGCGTGCGAAATGTCGCGGTCAATTGATGCCCGCAACAGATAGCGCTGCCATGGCGTTTCCGCTATGGTCCGCAACGCAATAAATACGGAGACCGACGATGACCGACGCCCGCACGACCGCCGATGGCGGTATGGAAACTTCCTATGGCTTCCACAAGGTGGACGAAGGCAAGAAGCAGGGACTGGTCAACGAGGTTTTCCATAAGGTTGCCAAGCGCTATGACATCATGAACGACGTGATGTCGGCGGGCATGCACCGGTTGTGGAAGGACGCGATGGTCGCTGCACTGGCACCGCGCAAAGAAGCATCATACAAGATTCTGGACGTGGCCGGCGGCACAGGCGATATCGCGTTTCGTATCGTCGAGGCATCCAATCGTCTCGCTCACGCCACCGTGCTCGATATCAACGGTTCGATGCTGGCAGTTGGCGAAGAACGCGCCGCCAAGAGGAAGCTTTCCGACAACCTGACCTTCGTCGAGGCCAATGCCGAAGAGTTGCCCTTCGAGGCAAACAGCTTTGACGCCTATACGGTCGCTTTCGGCATCCGCAACGTACCGCGCATCGACGTGGCGCTCAAGGAAGCACATCGCGTACTGAAACGTGGTGGACGCCTTCTGGTGCTGGAATTCTCCGAAGTCGAAATGCCGCTTCTCGACCGCGTTTACGATGCCTGGTCGTTCAACGCCATTCCGCAGTTCGGCAAGATGATTACCGGCGATGCCGAGCCCTACCAGTATCTGGTGGAATCGATCCGCAAGTTCCCCAATCAGGATGATTTTGCGACGATGATCCGGACTGCCGGCTTCTCTCGCGTCAACTATACCAATTATACCGGCGGCATTGCCGCCCTGCATTCCGGCTGGAAGCTCTGATCGACATGGCTGGTAAGGGCAGGAAGAAAGCATCCGCATGAGCACTCTTGGCGCATATTTCCGTCTCGCAAGAGTCGGCTGGGTTCTCGTGCGCGAAGGCGTGGTGCTGGCCTTGCCTGCCGATGACATGCCGCCGTCAGCGCATCTCGTCAAAGCACTGCTGAAGCCGTTTGCGCGCAGCAAGGCAAAACGTGCCGTTCGCAGCGATCGACTGGCGACGGCTGTGGAACGGTTGGGGCCGTCCTACGTCAAGATGGGACAGTTTCTGGCGACCCGGCCGGATGTTGTCGGGGCGCAGTTTGCCGATGATCTGGCGAGCCTGCAGGACCGGATGGCGTTTTTCCCCGTGGCGGCGGCAAAGGCCAATATCGAAGGCTCCCTGGGACGTCCGGTCTCCGAGCTTTACCGTGACTTCGGCGATCCGATTGCGGCCGCTTCCATAGCGCAAGTGCATCCCGCCACGATCGATACACCCAAAGGACCACGCAAGGTCGCCGTGAAGGTCATCCGCCCCGGCGTCCGCCAGCGCTTCCAGAACGATCTGGAAGCCATGTACCTGATCGCCGACCTGCAGCAGCGCTTCGTCAAATCCGCCCGCCGCCTTCGTCCAGTTGAGGTGACGCGGACGCTGGAGCAGACGACCAAGATCGAGATGGACCTCCGGCTTGAGGCTGCGGCCCTTTCCGAACTCGCCGAGAATACAAAAGACGATCCAGGCTTCCGTGTCCCGGAAGTCGATTGGGAACGCACCGGCCGCGACGTCGTGACGATGGAATGGATCGACGGCGTCAAGATGTCCGATATCGAGGGGCTCAAAGCCGCCGGTCACGACCTCAACGCGCTCGCCGACACGCTGATCCAGTCTTTCCTGCGGCACACGCTGCGCGATGGTTTCTTCCACGCCGACATGCACCCCGGCAATCTTTTCGTCGACCCGCAGGGCATGATCGTTGCCGTGGATATGGGTATTGCCGGACGTCTGGGGAAAAAGGAACGCCGTTTCCTGGCCGAAATTCTCTACGGCTTCATTACCCGCGACTACATGCGTGTGGCGGAAGTCCACTTCGAGGCCGGTTATGTGCCGGGCCACCACGATATTGCCAGCTTCGCACAGGCGATCCGCGCCATTGGCGAGCCGATCCATGGTCAGCCCGCAGAAACCATCTCCATGGGCAAGCTGCTGACGCTGCTGTTCGAAGTCACCGAGCTGTTCGACATGGAAACACGGCCCGAACTGGTCATGCTGCAGAAGACCATGGTGGTGGTGGAAGGCGTTTCGCGCATTCTCAACCCGCGCTTCAACATGTGGAAGGCGGCGGACCCGGTTGTTGCAAGCTGGATTCGCGACAATCTCGGCCCCAAGCGTATCGTTACCGATCTGAAGGACGGCCTGAAAGCCGCCGTCAAACTTGCCGAGGCGGCACCGGAAATTGCCGCCAAAACCGAAAAATTCCATGCCGATCTGATGGCAATGAGCGAAAACGGCCTGCGTTTCGATGCGCAGACGGCAGAGGCTATCGGCAAGGCAGAAGCCCGCCACACCAAGTGGGGCCGGATCGCGCTTTGGGTGATTGCTGCGACGCTTGTCTACATCGCCGTCCAGGTCAGCTAAAAACGATACCCAGCTCCGTCCGGAGCTTTTTGGTCAGGCCCGAGGCAACCAGCTCATAGGACCGGCGGACATAATGTTCCAGCTCTTCCGGTTCGAGTGGTGCGTGATCGGAGATCGAAATCCACTTACGCTTGGCAAAATAGGGTGCCTGGCCGATGCCTTCCAATGAGGTGAGAATTTCAAAGCTCTCCTCAGAGCACTTCACCACCAGCCGCCAGTTGTCCCGCTCGCCCAGCACCGCAAAAACCTTCTCGCCCACCTTGGCAACGTGCGAATCCCACTGATCGACAAAACTGACACCCGGCCACGCCTTCAAGGTGGTATCGAAGGTCTTGCGCTCGAACAGGCTCATACGAGTTTCTCCGCAATCAGCGCAGCAAGGCGCTTCGCCACATCGGCTTTATCAAGATCCGGCCAAGCATCGATGCCCGCTTTCGAGATGATTTTCACGCTGTTGCGGTCGCCACCCATGATGCCGGTTTCAGCCGAGACATCGTTGGCGACGATGAAATCAGCACCCTTCCGCTCCAGCTTGGCCCGACCGTTGGTTTCGACATTCTGTGTTTCGGCGGCAAAACCGACGACGATCTTCGGGCGGCTTTCGTGGTGACCCACCGTTTTCAGAATATCCGGATTTTCCGTGAGCTGGAGAGCGGGGGGCTGATCGCCCGGCTGTTTCTTGATTTTATGATCGGTTGCACTTGCCACACGCCAGTCAGCGACGGCAGCAACCATGACGGCGATATCAACGGGAAGACGGGAAACGACAGCGTCACGCATTTCTTCGGCGCGTTCGACGCGAACGGTCGTGACGCCCACCGGATCAGCAATCGAAACAGGACCGGAAATCAGCGTCACCTCTGCGCCAAGCTCGGCCAGTGCCGCAGCAATCGCATGTCCCTGTTTTCCCGAAGAACGATTGGCGATGTAGCGCACCGGATCGATCGGCTCGTGTGTCGGGCCTGATGTCACGATCGCTGTCTTGCCGCTGAGTGGCCCTGGGCTGCCGCCAAGACACGTTTCAACTGCCTCGACGATCTGCAAGGGCTCAGCCATGCGGCCAAGACCCGCTTCTCCTTTTTCGGCCATTTCACCTGCCATCGGTCCGATAAAGTGGATGCCATCACCCTTCAACACCTTGATGTTGCGCTGTGTTGCCTTGGCAGACCACATTTTCGGGTTCATGGCAGGCGCGACCAGAACCGTGCGATCCGTCGCAAGCAGGACCGCCGAGGCGAGATCATCCGCAAGCCCATGCGCCATTTTGGCCATGATGTCAGCGGTAGCGGGGGCGACCAGAACGAGATCGCACTCGCGCGCCAATCGGATGTGACCGACGTCCTGCTCATCCTGCCTTGAGAAAAGCTCGGTAAACACATGGGTTGCAGACAGCACACCCACGGCAAGCGGGGTGACGAATTCCTGCGCGCCCTTCGTCATGATCGGGGTGACTTTCGCACCACGCTCTTTCAGACGACGGATAAGGTCGAGGCTCTTATAGGCCGCGATACCGCCGGAAATGATGAGAAGGATGTGTTTGCCTGAAAGTGCCATGATGCCGGACCAGTTTCCCGTTTGACGGGGAAACTATAGCGCATACCCACAACTGTGAAGCAGTTTTCAGTAAAGAGCTCCAACACCACGAATTTGCAGCAGCAGGTATAATCCCGCTGCTGTAAGTCCTTGGCACTTAAGGCGCAATTCTGTTGAATCACGCCGCCTTGGCGACGTGATATTCCTTGATGGCGACCATCTTGATCGCAGGGTAGCGTTCCGCTTCATACCGCAGCGAGAAAGCGTCCTGTGCCAGAAACACCGGATCGCCATCCAGATCGCGGGCGATATCCCCACGCTTGACGTTCAAGAACTTCTCGAATTCCGCAGGCTGGTCGGAGGAAACCCAGCGGCAAACGGAGAAGCGGGACATTTCGAAGGAAACCGGCAGGCCGTATTCGCCCATCAGCCGCTCCTTCAACACGTCGAGCTGCAGCGCGCCGACAACACCGACGATCGCCGGAGAACCATCTTCCGGCGAGAAGAGCTGAACGACGCCCTCTTCCGCCATCTGCTGCAGTGCTTCCTTCAGCTTCTTGGCCTTCATGGCATCTTCAAGTCGTACACGACGCAGAATTTCCGGTGAGAAGTTCGGGACGCCCTGGAACACCAGGCTTTCACCTTCCGTCAGTGTATCACCGATACGCAAAGTGCCGTGGTTCGGAATGCCGACCACATCGCCTGCATAAGCGGTGTCGGCCAGCTGGCGCTGCGAGGCAAAGAAGAACTGCGGCGCAGTCAGACCCAACTGCTTGCCGGTACGGGCAAGCCGCGCTTTCATGCCACGCTCCAGCTTGCCGGAGCAGATGCGGGCGAAGGCGATGCGGTCACGGTGGTTCGGGTCCATGTTCGCCTGGATCTTGAAGACGAACGCCGTCATCTTTTCTTCGGCGGCATGAACCGTTCTGATATCAGCAACCTGATCGCGTGGCGGCGGAGCGAATTCACCCAGTGCATTGATGAGATCGCGCACGCCGAAGTTACGTAAGGCCGATCCGAAGAAGACCGGCGTCATGTGGCCTTCCAGAAACGCCTGACGATCGAAGGGGCGGCAGGCTTCAAGCGCCAGTTCCGTCTCTTCGATAAAAGCATGGCGTTCGTTTTCCGGAAGCCGATCTGCGACAGCCTGCGGACCGTTGACCGGCAAACCATCCACCTGCGTGTCGACGCCACGGAAGGTGTTATGGGCAAGATTATAGGCTCCACAGAATGTCTTGGCGCGACCGACCGGCCAGGTCACTGGAGCCGTATCCAGCGCCAGCTTCTCTTCAACCTCATCGAGAATCTCGAAGGGATCGCGGCTCTCGCGGTCCATCTTGTTGATGAAGGTGATGATCGGGATGTCGCGCATGCGGCAGACTTCGAACAACTTCAGCGTTCTCGGCTCGATACCTTTCGCGGCATCGATCACCATGATGGCCGCATCCACCGCCGTCAGCGTGCGATAGGTATCGTCCGCGAAGTCTTCGTGACCAGGCGTATCCAGGATGTTGAAGACCCTGTCGTTGTATTCGAAGGTCATGACCGAGGTGACGACGGAGATGCCGCGCTCTCGCTCGATCTTCATCCAGTCAGAACGGGTCTGAATGCGATCCTTCTTCGCTTTCACTTCACCAGCAAGCTGAATTGCTCCGCCGAACAGCAGCAGCTTTTCGGTCAGCGTCGTCTTACCGGCGTCCGGGTGCGCGATAATAGCAAATGTGCGGCGGCGGGAGACCGCCTCGGCAAGTGTTTCGGCCATTTCATAAATCCTGTGGAATTGCGGGCTATCTAGCGTTTCAGGCCCCATTTTGCAATTGACCTTGGCCTCATGAGCGAAAACTAATGCCGCATGACCCAGCAAAATGACAATCGCCCCGCTCTCAAGCTCATCCGCCTCGACAATGGAACGGGCCTCGAACTGCCCTCCTACGAAACGGCCGGAGCAGCCGGCATGGACCTTCGTGCCGCTGTAGCCGCCGACACGCCCCTAGTGTTGAAGCCAGGCAGCCGTGCACTTGTGCCAACCGGCTTCATCTTTGAGGTCCCCTTTGGATATGAGGCGCAAATCCGTCCGCGCTCCGGGCTTGCCATCAAGAACGGCATTACCTGTCTGAATTCGCCTGGCACGGTGGACAGCGATTATCGCGGTGAGGTGAAGGTCATCCTCGCCAATCTCGGCGACGCCGATTTTGTTATCGAACGCGGCATGCGCATTGCCCAGATGGTGATTGCACCGGTAACTCAGGTCGTTGTGAGAGAGGTCACAGAGACATCCTCAACCGAGCGCGGTGGCGGCGGTTTTGGTTCGACCGGCGTCTGATCACACAAGATGCCGTGGTGGCCACGTTGTGAATGCCTGAGGTTTCGGTTAACGCTCGCACAGTAACCGAGGACACCTTCATGACTGTGACCACCATTCTCGCTTATGCGACCGCACTCTTCATTGCCGCCGCCATTCCTGGCCCCGGCATGACGGCCATCGTGGCGCGAGCTCTGGGCTCCGGTTTTCGGGAAACCTTCTTCATGGGGCTCGGCCTGGTGCTTGGCGATATGGTCTACCTCACGGCCGTTATCCTTGGCCTTGCCTTTGTCGCACAGACCTTTCAGGAAGCTTTCATGGTGCTGAAGTTTGCAGGTGCAGCCTACCTGCTCTACATCGCCTGGAAGCTATGGACGGCGGGACTTCTGCCGCAGGACCTGCAGGCCAGGAAAAGCACGAGCATTGGCATGTCCTTTCTCTCCGGGCTTTTCATCACGCTCGGAAACCCCAAGACGATGCTGTTCTATGTGGCACTCGTGCCAACATTGATCGATATCCGTATGATTGGCGCAGCCGAATACGCCACGCTCCTGGGCGTAACCTTTCTTGTGCTGATAGCGGTTCTGTTGCCGTATATTCTGTTGGCCTCGAAAGCTCGCGCGCTCCTCAAGCGGCCCAGCGCTCTGACCATCCTCAACCGCGCCGCTGCGGGCATTCTGGCCGGAACAGCCGCGATGATCGCGATCAGGTCTGCCTGAGGTTTTTCTTCCGAAAAATTCGCTTCCTGAAGTATTTTTCGCTCCGAAAATCGACACATACGCACATCCATTCTCTGGCATCCTCCTTTCATTCGCCCTATCCTGCGCGAAATTTATGCCGGTCAAAAGCACAGGAGGACACTCATGTCGGAAACCAGAAAACCAGGGCGCGGACGCGTCTATTCCTCCATCACCGAGACCATTGGCGACACGCCGATCGTGCGGCTAGACAAGCTGGCAAAGGAAAAGGGCGTTAAGGCCAACCTGTTGGCGAAGCTCGAATTTTTTAACCCCATCGCATCCGTCAAGGACCGTATCGGCGTCGCCATGATCGAGGCGCTTGAGGCGCAGGGCAAGATCACGCCGGGCAAGACCACACTGGTCGAGCCAACGTCTGGCAATACCGGTATCGCACTCGCTTTTGCCGCTGCTGCAAAGGGCTACAAGCTTATTCTCACCATGCCGGAAACCATGTCGGTCGAGCGCCGCAAGATGCTGGCTCTGCTTGGCGCGGAACTGGTACTGACCGAAGGCCCGAAGGGCATGAAGGGCGCGATTGCCAAGGCGCAGGAGCTTGCCGAAACGCTGCCTGACGCGATCATTCCGCAACAGTTTGAGAATCCGGCCAATCCGGAAATTCACCGCAAGACCACGGCAGAAGAAATCTGGAACGACACCAATGGCGAGGTGGATATTCTGGTCTCCGGTATCGGCACCGGCGGCACGATTACCGGCACCGGTCAGGTTCTGAAATCCCGCAAGCCCGATGTAAAGGTTATCGCGGTTGAACCGGCTGACAGCCCGGTGCTTTCAGGCGGTAACCCTGGACCACACAAAATTCAGGGAATTGGCGCCGGATTCGCGCCAGCCATTCTCGACACCA
Organism: Agrobacterium tumefaciens; assembly: GCA_025559845.1. Lineage (NCBI taxonomy): Bacteria > Pseudomonadati > Pseudomonadota > Alphaproteobacteria > Hyphomicrobiales > Rhizobiaceae > Agrobacterium > Agrobacterium tumefaciens. The sequence goes on along the minus strand of CP048469.1, from coordinate 3,324,063 downwards.
AGGTCTACGACGAGATCGTTACCGTGACCAATGACGAAGCGTTTGCAACGGCCCGTCTCGTGGCGAGCCTCGAAGGCGTTCCGGTTGGCATTTCTTCTGGCGCAGCACTCGCAGCCGCCATCAAGGTTGGCTCGCGCGAGGAAAATGCCGGCAAGAACATTGTCGTCATCATTCCATCCTTCGCGGAACGGTATCTGTCGACGGCCCTATTCGAGGGGCTTGGTCTCTAATCATCATCAAGATGTAACGCCCCGTTCCGCAAGCGCGAGACGGGGCGTCGTATTCCTTCAGAAGACGGCTGACGGGTGCGGTACTGTTGCCAGGCAATTACCAGAGACAAGCAGCCCGTGTTATCAGGCTGCCGCCGTCAGTCTCTGTCCAGCAATACGATAGGACACAGCTTCCGCAACATGGATGCGGCCAACTGTGGCCTTGCCATCGAGATCGGCGAGTGTGCGGGCAACTTTAAGAATGCGGTGATAACCACGCGCAGAAAATTTCAGCCGCTCTGCCGCATCGCGTAACAATTGCAGACCGGGAGCATCGGGCTCTGCGAATTTTTCAATCAACGCAGTCGAGCAGCGTGCATTGGTGCGAATTCCGGCCGCACCTGCCAATGCGTAGCGTTCCTGTTGTGCCCTGCGTGCACGGGCAACGCGGGCTGCGACATCGGCGCTCGATTCAGACACCGCCGGGCGGATGAGGTCGGCAGCCGAAACGGCCGGTACATCGATACGAATGTCAATACGATCCATCAAAGGGCCTGATATCCGCGCCTGATAATCTGCGACGCAACGAGGCCCTCTGGCACAGGTAAAGCCCGGCTCTCCCGCCATACCGCATTTGCACGGGTTCATCGCCGCCACGAGCTGGATATTTGCAGGATAGCTGACGCGGTGATTGGCACGGGCAATAATGCACTCGCCTGTCTCGAGTGGCTGGCGCAATGCATCCAGCGCCTGCGGCGTAAACTCCGGGAATTCGTCGAGGAAGAGTATGCCATGATGAGCAAGCGACGCCTCCCCTGGTTTCGCCTTCAGTCCACCGCCGACAAGTGCAGCCATGGTGGCGGAATGATGCGGGGTGCGGAACGGCCGGCGATCCGATAGTTTCCCGCCCGAGAGTTGCCCGGCAATCGAATGCACCATCGACACCTCAAGAAGCTCGGCTGCCTCGAGCGGCGGCAGGATGGAGGGAAGACGGGCGGCCAGCATGGATTTTCCTGATCCCGGCGGTCCGACCATCAGGAGATTGTGCCCACCTGCGGCAGCGACCTCCAGCGCACGTTTGGCGCTTTCCTGCCCTTTGATATCGGCAAGATCAGGGAGATTGGCCGGGTTGCTGCGGATGGTCGGCTGCGGTCTGGAGAGATGCTGCGTACCGCGAAAATGATTGGCAAGCGCTATCAGGCTGCGCGGCGCCAGAATGTCGATATCTGCCCCGGCCCAGGCCGCTTCCGGACCGCTTTCGGCCGGACATATGAGCCCCTTGCCTTGAACATTGGCAGCGATAGCTGCGGGCAAAGCACCGGCAACCGCACCGATGGTGCCGTCGAGGTTCAGTTCGCCCAACACCAGATAGCCATTCAGCGCGTCCGAAGGAATTGCTCCCAGTGCCGCCATCAGGCCAAGGGCGATGGGGAGATCGAAATGCGACCCCTCCTTGGGCAGATCGGCAGGTGCGAGGTTTACCGTGACTTTCTTGGCAGGGAGCGCAAGTCCCGAGGCATGCAACGCCGCCTGTACCCGCTCCCGGCTTTCGGCAACAGCCTTGTCTGGCAGACCGACGATATTGATGCCGACCCTGCCCGGCGCCACCATCACCTGCACTTCAACAGGCACGCCCTCGATACCCTGAAAAGCAACCGTACAAACTCTTGCAACCATGGCCCGCCCCCGCAAACCAGCTACATCAACGAGGCCTTATGCCCCGTCCAGCAGCCAACCGCGGGCAGCCTGCCACAGCGCACACAATAAAACAAGAACATTAAGAGAACAAATGCCGCAGCCGACGTTCAGGCCGGATGCGGAGTTTTGCGTGACACAGGTTGCATCAGCACGCCGAACGACGGCCTGTTCAGAGATCCTGCGCTTCGCGCTTTTTCTCGATCGCGTCCCAGAGGAGGCTTGCGACGTCGGCTCCACCGAACTTTCTGACTTCCCGGATACCGGTTGGCGAGGTCACGTTGATTTCGGTCATGTAGTCGCCGATGACATCGATACCGACAAAAAGGAACCCGCGCTCGCGAAGTGCCGGACCAATCCGCGCACAAATTTCTTTTTCACGCGTCGTCAGCTCGGTCGGCTCGGGACGGCCACCGGCATGCATGTTGGAGCGGGCATCATTTTCCGCAGGCACGCGGTTGATAGCCCCCACCGGCTCACCATCTACCAGCAGGATACGCTTGTCGCCCTTTCTTACGTCCGGCAGATATTGCTGGGCGATATAGGGCTCGCGGAACATCTGTCCGAACATTTCCAGAAGCGACGAGAAATTGCGATCATCACGCGCCGAATGGAAGACGCCCGCACCGCCATTGCCATAAAGCGGCTTGAGAATGATATCGCCCATCTCCTGGCGGAAGCGGGCAATCTCTGCACCATCCTTGGTAATCAGCGTTGCAGGCATGAGATCGGCAAATTCGGTCACGAAGATCTTTTCGGGCGAATTGCGCACCCAGGCAGGATCGTTCACCACCAGCGTCTTCGGGTGAATGCGCTCCAGAAGATGCGTAGAGGTGATGTAGGCCATGTCGAAGGGAGGGTCCTGTCGCAGATGGATGACATCCATCGTCGACAGATCAACACGCTCCGGTTCGGAAAGCGAAAAATGATCGCCGTTGATATCCCGCAGTTCCATCTGCTCGACCGTGGCGTAAATCTTGCCGTCGCGCATGGAGAGACGATCCGGCGTATAATGGAACAGGCGGTATCCACGCGCCTGGGCCTCAAGGCTCATCGCGAAAGTGGAGTCACCGGCAATGTTGATGCCAGACACATGATCCATCTGGATCGCGACGTTCTTGATCTTCGCCATGCAAAAGTCCCTCTTAGAAAGCCCGAAAGATGTAGGGCAGCAGGCCTTCAAAGGCAACTGCTGCACGACGGTCGTTCTGTGAGTTTTATTGAACTTTCACACGGGCGCTGGTCATGCCGCCAGAGAATAAGAACGACGGGAGAAAAGCTTGTTCTTGACGCGGTATGCGAACGCCAGTGCGGTGGGGAACGGGCGGCGCATGAAGGCAACCTTGCGGACATAATTGTCAACCCGCCATGTGGCCCATGTTCCGGCGCGGAAGTATGCGACGTCGCCAACGCGCAGAATGCTGACCGTGCCGTCTTCAGCCGTTACATGTACCTCACCTTCAAGGATGTAGACGGTTTCGTCCCAACCGAAGAACCAACGGAACTCACCCGCCGTGCAATCCCACATGGCCGTGCTGGAGGCGCGGTCACCGCTTCTGGAGTGGTCGGCTGCGCGCGCCTGCGGATTACCGGCGATGATCCATTCCGGATTAATGGGCGCAGACTGCAGCCGCAAATCCGTGCAGGATGCACTGACGACTGCGTCATCTTTTCCCTGCCGCAAATAGGCTGGCAGCAGTGGTACCGTGCGGATCGCCATCGTTGCGGCAGCGGCAAACATCATTTTGAAGGACATATCAGAAAACCCCCGTAAAATATTGGAGGTGTTCTATCAGCGGGACCGTAACGAACCGGTTTGAGCAATCGGCGCAATTTTAATGATTGCGCCGATTTTTACTTGTTATCAGGCCATCTGCAATTGGGCGTGCGAGGACGATGCCTGCTCGCTCGTGCGGTTCAGACGTTTACCGGTTTCGGACGAGAAGAAATGCAGCTTCTCTGGTGCAATCGACAGCGGCAGCGTGGCGGGAACGTCGATATCCGGCGGGAAAACGACCGTCAGTGTCTGGTCCCCGATCGTGCCGTGAACGAGACGCTGGGAGCCCAGTTCCTCAATGTAGTCGACCCGCAGGGAAAAGCCCTGTTCGCCGTCTGCAGCCAAACGGAAGTCCTCGGCGCGCATGCCGACCGTCACCGGACCCGAGGCGGGCGAAAAGCCATTGAGTGAAAGCAGCGACGGACCGATTGCCAGGCAATCGCCATGCAGTTCACCCTTCAACAGGTTCATGGCAGGCGAACCGATGAAACTCGCGACAAAGGTCGACGCAGGCGTGTGATAAACCTCGAGCGGTGAGCCGATCTGCTCGATGCGGCCAGCATTCAGAACGACCAGGCGGTCCGCAAGCGTCATGGCCTCAAGCTGATCGTGGGTTACATAAATTGACGTTGTGCCGAGACGCTTCTGCAGGCGCTTGATCTCACCGCGCATGGAAACGCGAAGCTTGGCATCAAGGTTGGAAAGCGGCTCATCGAACAGGAACGCTGCGGGCTTGCGTACGATGGCGCGACCCATGGCGACGCGCTGACGCTGGCCACCCGACAGAGCGCGCGGTTTGCGCTCAAGATAAGGTTCAAGCTGCAGCATGCGGGCAGCCTCGGCAACGCGAGCGTCGATTTCCGCCTTGGGTGTCTTGCGGTTTTTCAGACCGTATTCGAGGTTTTCGCGTACGGACATGTGCGGATAAAGCGCGTAGTTCTGGAAGACCATGGCGATGTCGCGATCGGCCGGATCGACAGTGTTAACCGCACGATCGCCAATCTTCACCGTGCCTTCGGAAATGTCCTCAAGGCCGGCGACCATGCGCAGCAGCGTGGATTTCCCGCAACCGGACGGGCCGACAAGCACGATGAACTCACCGTCGGCAATGTCGATGTCGACATGATGGACGGCACGCACGCCGCCTGCGTAGTCCTTGCAGACCTGACTGATTTCAATGGAAGCCATTTCTGATTCCTTTACTTGTCGCTTTCGGTGAGGCCCTTGATGAACCAGCGCTGGAAGATGACGACGATCAGCACCGGCGGCAGCATGGCCAGAACGGCGAGCGCGAAAGCTTCGTTATAATCGGGGATTTGCGAACCGACCCAGACCTGCAGGATCGACTTGATGCCACGCATCAGGGTGAAGAAGCTCTCATCCGTCGTCATCAGCATGGGCCAGAGATACTGGTTCCATCCGTAGACGAACATGATGATGAAGATTGCCGCCATCATCGTCCGTGACAGGGGCACAAGTACGTCGATGAAGAACTTCACCGGGCCGGCGCCGTCGATGCGGGCAGCCTCGAGAAGCTCTTCCGGAACAGACTTGAAGAACTGACGGAAGTAGAACGTGCCGGTCGCCGATGCCAGAAGCGGTACAATGAGGCCGGTGTAAGAGTTCAGAAGTCCGAGTTTGCTCATCACTTCATAGGACGGCATGATGCGCACTTCGAGCGGCAGCAGCAGCGTCGTGAAGATGATCCAGAAGGCAAGCGTTGCAAACCGGAAGCGGAAATAGACGATGGCGTAAGCGGCAGTCATGGACAGTACGATCTTGCCGACAGCAAAACCGATGCCGAGGATCAGCGAGTTCATTACCATGCTGAGACCGGTGATCTGGCCGGTGAAGCCGCCCTTCTGGGTCAGCACCTTTTCATAGGTGCCGACCATGTTGTCTCCGGGAACGATCATCAGGCCGTTTCGGTGAATTTCTGCGGCCTCATGGGTCGACGTCATGAACGCGACGATCACCGGAACGATCAGAAAGAGCGCGCCAAGAATGAGGATCAGGTGGTCGAGGGGTTTTGTCTTGTGCATTGGTCTATGTCCCCGCGATCACGTGTAGTGGATGCGCTTCTCGAGGAAGCGGAACTGGATGATGGTGAGCACGAAAACGACCAGCATCAGAATGACCGACTGGGCAGATGAACTGCCGATGTCGTTGCCGCGGAAGCCGTCCATGAAGACCTTGTAGACAAGCGTGATCGGGTTGTTGGCCGGCTTGTCCTTCACCATCACGTCGATCACGCCAAAGGTGTCGAAAAGCGCGTAGGTGATGTTGATGATCAGCAGGAAGAAGGCTGTCGGCGCAAGGAGCGGCAGGGTGACCGTCCAGAAACGGCGAAAACCGGATCGGCAGTCGATCGTGGCTGCTTCGCGCACGGAAACCGGAACGCCCTGAAGGCCAGACAGGAAGAAGATGAAATTGTAGGGTATCTGCTTCCAGACAGCGACGACGATCATGGCGAAAGCGGTGTCGTAATAATTCAGACCGACGCGCATGTCCCAACCGAACCAGGACGCCAGTTTCACAAAGGGACCGATATGCTGGTCGAAGAACATCATGCCGATCAGGCCGGCGACCGGTGGAGCGATCGCATAAACAGAGATCAGCAAGGTCTTGTAGGTCGAGCTGCCGCGGATGACCGCATCGGCCTTGACCGCGAGCAGCAGCCCCAGCGCAAGCGAAAAGAAGGTAACAAGCACGGTGAAGACAACCGTGAACTTGGCGATACCAAGATATTCAGGGCTGAACATCACGTCCCAATAGTTGCTCATGCCAACGAAGGTCGAGCCGAAACCAAAGGGGTCTTCGATGTAGAACGAAGACTGCACCGCCTGAACGGACGGCCAGTAGAAGAAGATGAAGATCACCGCGAGTTGCGGCGCCAGGAAAAGATAAGGAACGTAGGACGACGAGAACTGGACACGCTTGGCGCCAGCCTGCTCGACCGGCGCTTTCTTGGCGCCCGCTGACAAACCGGGGATAAACCGGCTCAAACGAGGTTGTGAAGGAGTATAGGCCACGCGCGGTCCCCTATCGAGAATGGGACCCCCTTCGTGTGAAGGAGGCCCCTGTTGGTTTCACAGTCCGTAAGGGCTTATCAGCCAGCGGTCTTTGCGAAGCGCGCGAGAAGTTCGTTGCCTTCCTTCTCGATGGTTTCGAAGCCCTGCTTCACAGTGGTTTCACCAGCGAAAATGCGATTGTATTCGCGCTCCATGATCGAGCGGATCTGCGGGTAGAAGCCAAGGCGGTAACCCTTGGACCATTCGCCGCCGGGCAGCATCAGCTGCTTGATGCCAACTTCGGCAACAGGCTCCTTCTCATAGTAGCCTTCCTTCTTGGCCAGCTCGTAGGCGGCTTCGGTGATGGCGACGTAACCGGTTGCCTGGTGGTAGAACTTCTGGATCTCAGGCGAGGTCAGGAACTGGAAGAAGTCGGCAACGCACTTGTTTTCCGCATCAGACTTGCCAGACATTGCGAACAGAGCTGCACCACCGATGAAGGTGTTGGTGCCGGCACCCTTGATCGAGCTCCAGTAAGGCAGGAAATCAGCCGAGAACGGCATAGTTGCGGTCTTCTTCAGACCACCGAACGAACCGGACGAACCGATCCACATGGCAACCTTGCCTTCTTCAAACGGCTTCTGGTTGTCGTTCCAGCCTGCGCCGTAATAACCGAAGTAACCTTCATCCTTCCAGGTCTTCAGCTTTTCGAACATCATGACGAGGTTCGGGTCGGTCAGCTTCATCTCGGTGCCGGCAACGCTGTCGTAACCGTTGTTGTTCGTGGCGAACTGCAGGTTCTGGCGCGAGAAGAAGTTTTCAGTGAACTGCCATGTGAGCTGCGAAGCGGTAAGCGCGGTGTAGCCGGCTTCCTTCAGCTTCGGCGCGATGGTTTCAAACTCTTCCCAGGTCTTTGGAACCGAAACGCCCGCCTTCTTGAAGGCTTCCTGGTTGACGTACATGATCGGCGCGGACGAGTTAAACGGCATGCCGACGAACTTGCCATCAGCAGCAGCGTAGAAATAACGAACGCCGTTGATGAAGGCGTCACGTTCAAACTTGTAACCAGCCTTGTTGATCAGGTCTTCCGCCGGAATGACGGCGCCCTTGGCGTTGATGATGGTGGCAGCGCCAGCATCAAAGACCTGAAGGATGTTCGGCTGTTCGCCAGAACGGAAAGCAGCGATGCCGCTTGCGAGCGCTTCTTCGTAAGAGCCCTTGGAAACCGGCGTCAGCGCGCACTCTTTCTGGGCTTCATTGAATTTCTGCGAAACTTCGTTGATGACTTCGCCGTTACGACCGCCCATGCCGTGCCACCAGGTAATGTTGGTAGCAGCCATGGAAGACGTTGCGGATACACTGACGGCCATCACAGCCATGGAAAATTTCTTGATCATCTTTTCGATCCTCTACCGCCCGTGGTTGGGTGAGGATGCGAATAGGCTTGTTCCGTGACGGGACTTTTACAGTTTTATTGCAGATTTGTTACACACCACCATGACGTGATGCGTTCGTTCGGCAAAAGCACGAAATGCGGCTGCTCAGGCAATTTTGTGCTGAACCGCACGCGCTGGATTACCAACTACGGTTGTAGCTGGCGCGACGTTCCTCGTGACCACGGAACCGGCACCGACGATGGCACCATCACCGATGGTAACGCCGGCTAAGATGATGGCGCCGCCGCCGATCCAGACATCCTTGCCAATGGTCACCGGCTTGGCGATCTCGATGCCTTTCGATCGCAAAACCGTATCCTTGTGGTGTTCTGCACAATAGACCTGCACGCCCGGTCCAAGCATGGAACCGTCGCCAATATGTACGGGTGCAGAATCGAGAATCGCGCAGCCGGCGTTCAGATAGATGTTCTCGCCAAGGGTAATATTGAAACCATAGCTGCAATGAAAAGGCGCTTCGATGAACGCACTTGCCGAAGCGGAGGAAAAAAGCGAGTGCAGCAACGGCGCCATTGAGGCGCGCTCATCCGGTGGCATCGTATTATGCTGATGAACAGCGCGGCGAGCCATTTTTCGCAAAGCGTCGAGCTCATCGTCCAGACAAGAATACCATTCGCCAGCAGCCATTTTTTCCCGTTCACCGGACATGGTGTTTCCTCTTAAAACGCATCGACAAAGTGTCTCGGCAGGCGGCGCGGCATGACGGCAACGATATCGAACCGCACGGAAAGCTCGCTAAAATCCTTGCGACGGGACAGCCAGATATCGGCAGCGGCACGAATGCGCTGCTGTGAATGCCAGCCGACCGCGTCGACGGCGCCATTGACCGAGCGCCTCGCCTTGACCTCAATGATGGCAACGACATTTTTCTTGCGCGCAACGAGATCGATTTCTCCGAGACGCGTTCGGTAACGAATGGCGAGAATGCGGTAACCCTTGAGCATGAGATAAAGAGCCGCCCAGTATTCGGCGGTGTGGCCACGCCGTTCAGCGCGCCGTCTTTTCCTCTCAAGCGGCTCACTTGCCATCAGCATCCTTCATATCAAGAAGCCGCTGGTAAAGCTCCTTGCGCGGAAGGCCCGTAAGCTTTGCCGCCTCGCCGGCGGCCTTGGCGGCGGGCATGGTGGAAACCAGATCCTTCAGCAGCTTTTCGACATCCTCGATATCTGGAATTTCGTCGTAGGAAGGAGGCTCGATGAGCAGCACGATTTCGCCCTTCACAGCGCGACCATCATGATAATAGTCGGCCAGCTCACCCAATGTGCCGCGTCGGAATTCCTCGAAGGTTTTGGTCAGTTCGCGACACACGACCGCGCGGCGATCCCGACCCAGCACCTCCGAGGCAACTTTCACCGTTGCGGCAATGCGATGTGGCGATTCAAAGAAGATCAGCGTCGCAGGGATCTTTGCCAGTTCCGAAAAACGGTCCCGCTTGCCACGATCCTTGACGGGCAGAAAACCTGCAAACAGAAAGGCATCACTTGGCATGCCCGACCCGACGAGGGCGGCGAGCGGTGCCGATGCACCCGGAATTGGAACGACGCGATGCCCTGCTTCAAGGGCCAGTTGACCAAGACGATATCCAGGGTCGGATACCAGCGGCGTTCCTGCATCGGAAACGAGCGCCACCGATTTTCCAGCTTCAAGCGCTGCAATCAGCTTTGGCCCGGCTTCCTGCGCATTGTGCTCATGATAGGCGATGGGACGCGTACGAATGCCGTAACGCTCCAGGAGAACGCGGGTAACGCGGGTATCCTCACAGGCCAGAACATCGGCCGACGCCAGGGTCTCCAACGCGCGCAAGGTAATGTCGCCAAGATTTCCGATCGGCGTGGCAACCAGATAGAGCGCGGATTCAATTGGCCGCGCCGGAACAGTTGCCGTCCCTATCCTGAAACTCTTCGCAGCACTGTTGCTACCGCTGTGGGATACGTCTTCCGTCACACGCCATTCCAATCCTTGGTATTTTCAACCCTTTATGGGGAATAGAAAACCGGCGAACAAGGCCCAAGAGCCACCCTAACCTGTGGATCGAGCTGTATAGCACCAAAATGAAACGTTGCGGGCTCACTCGCCTCTTGCATTTTCGACAATAACTCTGCCATTTTGCCCGTCCACATCATCCGGCTTCCCGGCCGGACATGACTCTTTTTGCCGATCCGGCGGCGGCCGGGTCGCAACGGTTGAAAGCGGTAGCGTCCATGCGTATTACTCTTGAGCGGTCCAACCTTCTGAAATCGCTGAACCACGTCCACCGGGTCGTCGAGCGTCGCAATACGATTCCGATCCTCTCCAACGTGCTTTTGCGCGCTTCCGGCGCCAATCTCGACATGAAGGCGACGGACCTCGATCTGGAAATCACTGAAGCAACCCCTGCGATGGTCGAGCAGGCTGGCGCGACGACCGTTCCGGCACATCTGCTTTACGAAATCGTCCGCAAACTGCCAGATGGTTCCGAAGTGCTTCTGGCCACCAATCCGGACGGTTCGACCATGACTGTCGCTTCCGGTCGGTCGAAATTCTCGCTGCAATGCCTGCCGGAAGGCGACTTCCCCGATCTGACTGCCGGCACCTTCAGCCACACCTTCAAGCTGAAAGCGACCGATCTGAAGATGCTGATTGATCGCACCCAGTTTGCGATTTCCACCGAGGAAACGCGCTATTATCTGAATGGCATTTTCTTCCACACCATCGAAAGCAAGGGCGACCTGAAGCTGCGCGCCGTGGCGACGGACGGCCATCGTCTGGCGCGTGCCGACGTGGATGCTCCCTCCGGTTCGGAAGGCATGCCCGGCATCATCATTCCGCGCAAGACCGTTGGCGAATTGCAGAAGCTGGTCGACAATCCGGAAATCGAAGTCACGGTTGAAGTCTCCGACGCCAAGATCCGCCTTACCATCGGCTCGATCGTCATGACGTCGAAGCTGATCGACGGAACATTCCCTGACTATCAGCGCGTCATCCCGACGAACAACGACAAGGAAATGCGCGTCGATTGCCAGACCTTCGCTCAGGCTGTTGACCGTGTATCGACCATCTCGTCCGAACGCGGCCGCGCTGTAAAACTGGCCCTGACGGACGGTCAGTTGACGCTGACGGTGAACAACCCTGATTCGGGCAGCGCAACGGAAGAAGTCGCTGTCGGATATGAGCATGATTCGATGGAAATCGGCTTCAACGCCAAATATCTGCTCGACATCACGTCGCAGCTCTCCGGTGAAGACGCGATCTTCCTTCTGGCGGATGCGGGCTCACCGACGCTCGTTCGCGACACTGCCGGTGACGACGCACTCTATGTTTTGATGCCGATGCGCGTCTAAAACGACCAATTATCATCAAAATCGATCGCAAGCGCCGAAGACCACGTCTCCGGCGCTTTTTTATTTCGATTCGCGACTACACATCAGCGTGATCGAATTTTCCCAATTACGACATTTTGCCTTGTTTTTGCGGCAAATGGGGTCAACATTGCTGTGACCGTTTTTTGACAATGACCAAATCTGAGGGGACTATGGCTCTAAACCTGAAACAGCGCTTCGAAAGAAAATTTGAGGAAGAGATCCGGTTTTTCAAGGGGATGGTCAACCAGCCAAAGAAGGTCGGCGCTATTGTTCCAACCTCCTCGATCACCGCAAAGAAAATGGCGAGTGTCATCAACCCGCATTCGGGTCTGCCGGTTCTAGAACTCGGGCCGGGCACGGGCGTCATCACCAAAGCCATTCTGGCGCGCGGCATCAAGCCTGAAAACCTCACTGCAATTGAATATTCCAGCGACTTCTATCTGCAGCTTCTGAAGAGCTATCCTGGTGTGAACTTCGTCAACGGTGACGCCTTCGACCTCAACACAACGCTCGGCGCAGACAAAAGCCAGATGTTCGACTGTGTGATCTCAGCCGTACCGATGCTGAACTTTCCGATGGCGGCGCGCATCAAGCTTCTCGACGAGCTCCTGAACCGTATTCCCCACGGTCGCCCGGTCGTACAGATTTCCTATGGTCCGGTTTCCCCCATCGTGGCGCAACCCCACCTTTACCACATCCGCCATTTCGATTTTATCGTCCGCAATATTCCGCCTGCGCAATTGTGGACCTACACGCGCGCCTGACATATCGTCGGGCGCATGTTTGCGCTCTACATCACTCACCCTCAGGTCAAGATTGATCCCGACGTCCCCGTTCCCGAATGGGGACTGTCCGATCTCGGCGCAGAACGCGCCCTCAAGGCCAGCCGCCTGCCCTGGGCGCGACGACTTGGTTGTATCGTTTCAAGCGAGGAGACCAAGGCGATCGAAACGGCCCGCATCCTCGCAGAGGCGAGCGGCGCACCTGTCCAGACAGTTGCGGCCATGCACGAGAACGATCGTTCGGCCACTGGCTTCCTGCCGCCGCCGGCGTTCGAAAAGGCCGCAGACTGGTTTTTCGCGCATCCGACCGAAAGTTTCCACGGATGGGAGCGTGCGGTGGATGCGCAAAACCGCATCGTTGCCGCTGTCGACGCCATTCTTGCAGATCATCCACCGGAGATAGCGATCGCCTTTGTCGGCCACGGCGGCGTGGGAACGCTGCTGAAATGCCACCTCGCGCAGCAGCCGATCCGGCGCAACCACGATCAGCCGGCTGGCGGGGGCAATCTTTTCGGTTTTTCCCTTGCGGACAGGCGCATCACATGCGACTGGACGGCAATGGAAACATGGCAGGGATAAGATAATGACCGCACGCGAACGCTTGATCGTCGGGCTCGACGTTCCGACTGTAAAAGAGGCCGAAAACATCGTTTCGAAGATCGGCGACGAAGTCCTCTTCTACAAGATCGGTTATCAGCTCGTGTTTGCCGGCGGACTGGAATTTGCGCGCGATCTCGCTCAGAGCGGCAAGAAGATCTTTCTCGACATGAAGCTTCTCGACATCGACAACACCGTCGCATCGGGTGTGGAAAACATTGCCAAGATGGGCATGTCGATGCTGACCCTGCACGCTTACCCGAAAGCGATGCGCGCCGCCGTCAAGGCTGCGGAAGGCTCCGGCCTGTGCCTGCTTGGCGTTACGGTTCTGACCTCGATGGATGATGCGGACCTCACAGACGCCGGTTATGCATCGGATGCTCGTTCGCTCGTCCTTCGCCGTGCCCAGCAGGCGCGCGAAGCCGGAATGGGCGGCATCGTCTGTTCAGCCGAAGAATCCGGCGCCGTCCGTGAAATTCTCGGCCCTGATCTTGCAGTGGTTACACCCGGTATCCGTCCCGTCGGCGCTGACGCAGGCGATCAGAAGCGCGTGGTGACCCCTTATGATGCCATCAAGGCGGGCTCCAGCCATCTCGTCGTTGGCCGCCCGATCGTCAAAGCGGACGATCCGAAGGCAGCGGCCCGTGCCATTCTGGACGAAATGCTGCGCGCAAGCTTTCCGGCAAACAACTAAATCATAAGAGGGAGGAGACAAACATGGCCAAGGGATACTGGATCGCGCGCGTGGATGTCCGCGACGCTGAGCGGTACAAGGATTATGTATCGACGGCGAAGCCGGCATTCGAGCGCTTCGGAGCGAATTTCCTTGCTCGTGGTGGCTTTTCGACGGAACTGGAAGGCAAATCTCGCGCACGCAACGTCGTTATCGAGTTTCCTTCCGTGCAACACGCGGTCGATTGCTACAATTCGCCGGAATACCAGGCGGCTGCCAAAATCCGTCAGGAAATTGCCGACGCCGAATTTGTCGTTGTCGAAGGTATTTGACGACAATCAAACCGCTTGCCCAAAACAGCACAATTGCCTGCGACAACATGTCTTCACGAGCGCGCAGCTTTGAGCTAAGAGACAAAAAACGCTTTATCTACAGCCTCTGAGGAGCCTTCCCATGACCTTGGCCAACCTTCCACCTCTCGTCACCGTTTTTGGCGGTTCGGGTTTCGTCGGGCGGCATGTCGTGCGAATGCTGGCGAAGCGTGGCTACCGTATCCGTGTCGCAGTCCGCAGGCCGGATCTCGCGGGCTTCCTGCAGCCACTCGGCAATGTCGGCCAGATTTCTTTCGCACAGGCGAACCTGCGTTACCGTGACTCGGTTGTCAAAGCGATTGCGGACGCTGATCACGTCGTCAACTGCGTTGGCATTCTGGCTGAGAGTGGCCGCAACACCTTTGACGCCGTACAGGAATTCGGTGCCAAGACGATTGCCGAAGCCGCACGCGACGCCGGAGCAACCCTGACGCATATCTCTGCCATCGGTGCAGATGCCGGCTCCACGACGGGTTATGGTCGCACCAAGGGCCGCGCTGAGGCTGCTATCCTGTCCATCCTGCCCAGTGCCGTGATCCTGCGTCCATCGATCGTGTTCGGGCCTGAAGACGACTTCTTCAACAAATTTGCCAAGATGGCCCGTTCGTTGCCATTCCTGCCGCTGATCGGCGGTGGCAAAACGAAATTCCAGCCTGTCTACGTCGAAGACGTCGCGGAAGCTGTCGCCCGCAGTGTCGACGGCAAGCTGAAGCCCGGCGCGATCTACGAACTCGGTGGTCAGGACGTCATGACGTTCCGCGACTGTCTTGAGGCCGTTCTTTCGGCGACGTATCGTGAGCGTCCGTTCGTGAACCTGCCCTTTGGCGTTGCATCGCTGATCGGCAAGGTCGCCTCGCTTGTCCCGCTCATCGCACCGCCCTTGACCGCAGACCAAGTCACTATGCTGAAAAAGGACAATGTGGTCTCCGCAGACGCCGACAAGAATGGCCTGACGCTGGAAGGCATCGGCATTACGCCCGTTCGCGTCGCTTCGGTTCTGCCATCCTACATGGTTCAGTACCGGCAGCACGGCCAGTTCTCCAATGCCGGCAAAGCGGCCTGAAGCATCGCTTCAGGCGCAACCATTCCCTCTCTGGCGCGTTTGACCCTCCAATTGGAAGGGATGAATTGTCGTGTTCAAAAAACCGCCTACCGAATGCAAAAAAAACGATGAAAGCCGCCTGCGGCAAGGCAAGCGTGGCACAAGCGCAACTGTGGAAAATACTTCGCATTAACCCGGTATTCAGCAACCTGGTTTATTGATATTGGCCACAATCAAAGCATATTCCCGAACCCTCAACTTCACTGAACGCGGTGTGCTCCGCGCGAACAAATGTCTGAAAGGCAACAATAAAATGGGCAGATCTATCGCACTCTTTTTTGCGTGTGCGGCTTTGGTGGTTCTGGCGGGTTCTTTCATGGCGCCGGGTACGGTTGCAGCAGGTAAGAGCGGTTGTTCACCGGCATACGGCGTTGACCCTTGCGCAACGGCGTCGATCAAAACCAACTGATCGAATTCATGACGATTTGAAAAAAGCGCCGCCGGATATTCCGGGGCGCTTTTTTGATGGACGGATGGCAGGGTTGATGTTCAGCCGAACAGCAGCAACGCAATAAGCCCCAGCGTGCCGATGGCAATCCGCCACCAGGCAAAGGGTGCGAAACCGCGGCGCGAGACAAAATCCAGCAGCGAACGCACGACAAACAGGCCCGATACGAAGGCTGCGATAAAACCGACGGCAATCAACGCGCCGTCATCAAACGTCAGTGCGTCCCTGTTCTTGTAAAGATCGAGCACAAAGGCGCCGAGCATCGTCGGCATGGCAAGGAAGAACGAAAACTCTGCGGCCGAACGTTTATCTGTTCCCATCAACAGCGAGCCCACAATGGTGGCGCCGGAACGCGACGTTCCCGGAATCATTGCAAGGCACTGGAAAAGTCCAATCTTGAAGGCGAGCGAGGGCGGATAGTCCATGACATCTGTATATTTCGGTTTGATGGGCATGCGATCGACAGCAAGAAGGATGATCCCACCGAGGATCAGCACAATGCAGATAAGCATCGGAGTTTCAAACAGCACCGACTTGATGAAATCATGCGCGATGGCGCCGATAACGGCTGCAGGCAGGAAAGCGAGCAGCACGGCCAACACGAACCGACGCGCCTTCTGACTTGTCGGCAACGATAGAGCGATCGACACAAGCTTTTGAAAATACACCAGAAGAATGGCGAGGATCGCGCCGAGCTGGATCAGCACTGCAAAGGTATTGCCGGGTGACTTGAAGCCGAGAAAGTGACCGGCGAGCAGGACATGCGCCGTTGAGGAAACGGGAATGAACTCCGTCAGACCTTCGATTATCCCCAGTAGAAGCGCACTGATGATCGATTGGTCGCCCATGAGATCTCCTTGATTTTCAGGAAGAGATGAGGATTGAAAGAAATTGCGTTAAACTTGTTTTAAAGTGCCCGCGCTTTTATAGCGTCTTGATGAAGCGAAACTGAAAATGTCTTCGGCGGACGCCGGACATGAACCCCAATCACAAATTCGAGTACCAATGCCAACTCTCTATCATTCTCCGATGTCGACCGCATCCCGGTTTGTTCGGCTGATCCTTGCGGAATACGGTTTCCAGACCGATCTCGTGGAGGAGCAACCATGGGAGAGACGTCGGGAGTTCCTGGCGCTCAATCCTGCCGGCACCCTGCCCGTCTATGTTGACGACAACATGCGTTCGCTCAGCGGCCCCTATGTGCTGGCCGAGTTTCTTGACGAAACGCATGGCGTGTTGAAGCGTGACAGGCGCCTTCTGGCGGAAGACCCATTCCAGCGCGCCGAAATCCGCCGCCTGACAGAGTGGTTTTTGCAGAAGATGGAAAACGACGTAACCAGACCATTGGTGCGCGAGCGCGTCTACAAGCTGCAGATGACGGCCGCTCAAGGCGGTGGTCCTCCGGATTCCAAACTGCTGCGCACCGCCCGCAACAATATCCGCCAGCACATCAAGTATCTGGAATGGCTGGCCGGCTCCCGGACCTGGCTTGCCGGTGATCGGCTGAGCTACGCGGATCTTGCAGCGGCATCGGCAGTGTCGGTTCTCGACTATCTGGGTGAGATCAACTGGCTCGAAGCACCGATCGCGAAAGAATGGTATCAGCGGGTAAAATCCCGTCCTTCTTTCCGTCAATTCCTGAGCGAACGCATTCCCCGGCTTGCTCCGTCCTCTCACTACGCCGACCTGGATTTCTGAGAGACAATCCTTTTCAGGCTCGATTGCTGCCGGTTAGCCACTATCTATAATCAGGGCACTACGGCCAGCGGGAGGCACGATCATCGACGTTGCGAGCGAGAAGCAGCGGTTACGCGCACGCAAGCTGACGGACTTCGTCCGTCAGGAAGCGCTTTCGCTTGGCTTCGATTTGTGCCGCATAACCACCCCGGACAGCATACCGCTTGCGCCAGACCGGCTGCGCGCATTTCTCGAAAGCGGCTACCACGGCACCATGGCGTGGATGGAGGAAACAGAGGCACGTCGCGCGACACCGAAGACGTTGTGGGGCGATGTTCGCTCCATCGTGATGTTCGGACTGAACTACGGACCCGATGAAGATCCACGCCCCATTTTGCAAAAACCCGATAAAGCCGCCATTTCGGTTTATGCCCGCAACCGCGATTACCACGATGTGATCAAGGGGCGGCTAAAGGAAATTGCCACCCGCTTTGCCGCGCGCGCCGGTGAAGACGTCAAAGTCTTCGTGGACACAGCGCCCGTGATGGAAAAACCGTTGGCGGCGGCAGCCGGTCTCGGCTGGCAAGGAAAGCATACCAACCTCGTCAGCCGTACACATGGCTCCTGGCTCTTTCTGGGTAGCATGTTCACCACCGCAGAACTCTGTCCGGATGAACCGGAGAAGGACCATTGCGGTTCATGCCGGGCCTGTCTGGACGCCTGCCCGACCAACGCGTTTCCCGCCCCCTATCAACTCGACGCGCGGCGGTGCATCTCCTACCTCACGATCGAACACAAAGGTCCGATCCCGCACGAATTCCGTCCGATGATCGGCAACCGCATCTACGGGTGCGACGACTGTCTTGCGGCCTGTCCCTGGAACAAGTTCGCAGCCAGCGCCTCGGAAATGAAACTTCAGGCGCGCGACGACCTGAAAGAACCCTCCATCGCGTTTCTCCTGACGCTGGACGATCCGACCTTCCGAAGCTTTTTCAGCGGATCGCCTGTCAAACGTATCGGGCGGAACCGCTTCGTGCGCAATGTCCTGATTGCTGCAGGCAATTCCGGCGACAGGCGATTTATGCCTCAATGCAGACAGCTTGCGGAAGACCCGTCACCGGACGTTCGCGGCATGGCAATCTGGGCACTGTCGCAGCTTATGGACAGGGCCGAATTCCATGCTTACGCTGCAACACGCGCCTCGGAGACAGATCCGGACGTGATGAATGAATGGCAGCAGGCAGAGGCGTGAACCATGCAAGTCATGATTTTCGGTGCAGGATATTCAGGCAAAGCGATTGCAGCCTCTCTGGAGCCTGACTCCGAACGCATCTACGGGACAACGCGCAGTCCCGAGAAATTCGCGAGCCTTTCGACGGCTGGAATGTGGCCACATCTCTTCGACGGTGAAACGCTCGGTGATGAACTGCTGAAGGCGATGCGCACGACCACTCATCTTTTTCAGTCAATCGCGCCAAAGAACGACGACGACCCGTTGTTGCGGCTGACCGAAGGGGATCTAAGGCGGTTTTTCCCGGAACTGAGATGGGTTGCGTATCTTTCAACTGTCGGCGTCTACGGCGACCACGACGGCGCCTGGGTCGATGAGGACAGCCCATGCCGACCCGTTTCAAGCCGGTCGGTGGAGAGACTGGCCGCAGAAAATGCCTGGTCGACCGCAGCTCTCAAAGCCAACCTACCTCTTGCCGTGCTGCGATTGTCCGGCATCTATGGGCCGAGCCGCAACGCTTTCGTCAATTTCGAAAAGGGTATTGCCCGGCGGCTGGTAAAAACCGGCCAGGTTTTCAACCGTATCCGTGTCGAGGATATCGGATCTGCCGGTGCTTTTTTGTTACGACGCAACGAGGATGGCATCTTCAATATCACCGATGACGAGCCGGCGCCGCCGCAGGATGTGGTGACCTATGCCGCGTCCCTGATGGGGAAAGAGCCACCGCCCGAACAAGCCTTCGAGACCGCTGAACTGACGCCGATGGCGCGTTCCTTCTATGGTGAGAACAAGCGCGTTTCGAATGGAAAACTTAGTGCGCTTGGCTTCGATTTCGAGTTTCCCAACTACCGAATGTCGCTCGAGCAACTCTGGCAAGACGGCGTTTGGCGGGGCTGAAATCGCGACCTTGAAAGCGATGAAAAATCCTTCCAAAGCCATTTTTCGGGATAGATTTCGTCGCATTTCTGCCTATTATGATTTTATTAACTAGGCGCGATTCGCTAAAATCGTAGCTATTAGAAAAATATTTCACTCACATTTCGTGAACTCGATTCACAAATTCGAGAGTAGCAACGCTATTCCGCTTTGGCGTTGATTCCGCGTTACTTTTTCCAGTTTTGCGCAAAACTTCATCCGCATGGGTTCTCCAAACGCGATCACGAATGTTACAAGCTGTAACAGTTCGTGATTGGAATTCAGCTTTTTTTCGCCATTTTTCCCTCGCCCTACAATCACGCATTCAAACGCGTTCAAGCCGCTCAATGGCTTTCAAGCAAGGGCAAATTCAATCGGCGCGGGGCCGAGTATCAGGGAAGCACAGTTTGTTGAACATCCGCCGTATAACTTTCACCGCTGCAACTATTGCCGTCTGTTCCATCATCGCGCCTCTTCAGGCGTCTGCGGCAAACGGTTGCGGGGGCGCATCGTGGTATGCGTTGAGCTCCAAGACTGCTTCGGGCGAGCGTATGAACGCTGCTCATCTTACCGCGGCACATCGTTCGCTGCGGTTCGGCACCAAGGTCAAGGTCACCAATGCCCGTAACGGCAAAGCCGTTGTCGTCCGCATCAATGATCGCGGACCGTTCATCAAGGGTCGTGTTCTCGACCTGTCCAAGGCAGCCGCCAATCATATCGGCATGATCAGTTCCGGTACGGCCAAGGTTTGCTACGAGATCGTTTCCGCCAAATGAGCCTTGCCCTCGCCGCCATTCGCGTCTACCAACCGGGCAACCAGCAAAAAGAGGTAGACAATGCGTTTAGGCGGACGTTTGGCCGGAGCCATCGAGGTATTGGCGGATATCGAGGGACGTAGACGCCCCGTGGCCGATGCCCTGAAGGATTGGGGCCTCGCGCATCGTTTTGCCGGGTCAGGTGACAGGGCCGCCATTGGCAACATCGTCTACGATGCCCTGCGCATGAAACTCTCCCACGCATGGCTGATGGAAGACGACAGCGCCAATGCGCTCGGTTATGCGGTCATGCTGCGACAATGGGGCAAATCACTCGAACAGCTTGCAGCGGAATTCGATGGCGACAAGTTCGCACCCGCCGCCCTGTCCGACGACGCCGTCAAGGCTTTCACCACGCGCGCGCTTACCGACGCCCCATTGCACATTCAGGGTGACATACCTGAATGGGTGCAGGCCTCTTTCGAGGTCGCTTTCGGGGAAAGATGGCTGGAGGAAGCAAAGGCGCTCAACGAACGCCCGACGCTCGACCTGCGCGCCAACACCTTGAAGGCAACACGCGAGAAGGTTTTGAAGGCGCTGGAGGAAAGCGGCGCCGAAGCGACACGGATCGCCCGCCAGGGTGTACGCATCGCTGCAGGCGAGGGCCCTTCCCGACTGCCAAATGTCACTGCGGAACTTTCCTTTCAAAAAGGCTGGTTCGAGGTTCAGGACGAAGGCTCCCAGATCGTGGCCGATCTGGCTGGCGCTCAAGAAGGCGAGCAGGTTCTTGATTATTGTGCAGGCGGTGGCGGCAAGACACTGGCCATGGCCGCCAGCATGAACAACAAGGGACAGGTGCATGCCTTCGATGCCGACCGCAAACGTCTGGCACCGATCATCGAACGTCTGAAGCGCGCCGGCACACGCAATGTGCAGGTGCATGACCGCGCGTCCGGCCTCGCTCCGTTCACTGAAAAGTTCGATCGTGTTCTGGTCGATGCGCCCTGCACCGGCACCGGAACCTGGCGCAGACGGCCCGACACGAAATGGCGGTTGACGCAGCGCAATCTTGAAGAACGTGTCGGCCAGCAGGCGGAAGCTTTGGATCAGGCAAAGGTGTTCGTACGGCCCGGTGGCGAGTTGCTTTATGTTACCTGTTCGGTCCTGCCAGAAGAAAACGAGCGGCAGGTCCGCCGCTTCTGCGATGAGAACCCGGAATTTTCCATGGGCTCTGCTGTTGCGCGCTGGACCAGTGTTTTCGGTGCTCAGGCGAGAAAGCCACATTCCGCCGACAACGAGACCGTTACGTTGACGCCTGCAACCACAGATACTGACGGGTTTTTCTTTAGCGTGATGAAACGCAAACAATAAAACGGTCTTTGCACGCACAGATTTTACTGGGCAAAATTTGCAGAAGCTTGTTTCCAAAGGTTCTAAACTAGAATGTTTGACACAAGTTTGTGATTGGTTCAGAACTCGCTTCCCGTAGCGTGATGCAATGTCACGTCTGCTGAAGGAGAGGGATCATGATCCGCAAAACCATATTTGGCGCATCCGCTGCGCTTTTGGCAGCATCCGCAGCGTTCACCGCGCTTCCAGCACGAGCGGCAACCGATGCCGCCGCCGTCGTGAAACATTACGCCGATGTCGCGCACGCGAAATACGAAGATTCACTCATCACGGCCAAGGCACTGGACAAGGCAATCGATGCCCTGATCGCCAGCCCGAGCGATGAAACTCTGAAGGCGGCACGTACGGCATGGATCAAGGCACGCGTGCCTTACCAGCAATCCGAGGTTTATCGCTTCGGCAACCCGATCGTTGACGAATGGGAAGGCAAGGTCAACGCTTGGCCGCTGGATGAAGGTCTCATCGACTACGTCGACGGCTCTTACGGCACCGAAAGCGATGAAAACGAACTTTACGTCGCAAACATCATCGCCAACAAGACGATCAAGATCGGCGGCGAAGAGGTTGACGCGACCAAGATCACGCCGGAACTGATTGAAAGCCTGAGCGAAGCGGGCGATGTGGAAGCCAATGTAACGACCGGTTACCACGCCATCGAATTCCTGCTGTGGGGCCAGGATCTGAATGGCACCGGACCGGGTGCGGGCAACCGTCCCTATACCGATTACGACAAGGCCAAATGCACCAATGGCAATTGCGATCGCCGTGCCGAATACCTGAAATCCGCCTCTACGCTGCTGGTCAAGGATCTGCAGGACATGGTGGACGCGTGGGCGCCTGAGGGTGAGGCCACCAAGACGATCGAAGCTGATCCCAAGGCTGGCCTGACTGCCATTCTGACGGGTATGGGTTCGCTGTCCTACGGTGAACTCGCGGGCGAGCGCATGAAACTCGGCCTTCTGCTGCACGATCCGGAAGAAGAGCACGATTGCTTCTCCGACAACACATACAACTCGCATCTTTACGATGCTGTCGGGATCGCGTCGGCCTATACGGGCGAATACACCCGCGCTGATGGTACCAAGATGACCGGCGCCTCCCTTTCCGAACTGGTTGGCGCGAAGGACAAGGCGCTGAACGACGAAATGACGTCGAAGCTCAACAAGACACTCGACGCCATGCATGCCATGGAAAAGCGCGCCCAGACCGTTGAAGCCTACGATCAGATGATCGGCGAAGGCAACAAGGAGGGCAACGCTGCTGTCCAGGCCGCCATTGACGGCCTTCTCGACCAGACGAAAACCATCGAGCGGGTGATCGCCGCACTTGATCTCGGCAAGATCGAACTCGAAGGCTCCGACAGCCTCGACAATCCGAATACCGTCTTCAAGTAAGATATGAGGGGTCGTGGTCTTCCACGGCCCCTTTTTGCCTTCTCATGTTTTTTGTGCTGCCGCCGATCCGCAAGCCACTTATTTTTGCCGGGGTCGCATGCCTTGCGGCATCGGTGACGCTTGCCTCGCCTCTGCGCGACGATCTAACGGAAAAAGATCGGCAGCGCGTTCTGGCTGTCACAGAGCCAGCCGCAGATTTTTCAAAACCCGAAGCCTTCGAAGCCATGTCAGCCGGGGCTGCGACGAGTAAGTCCAAACCCGGAACCGGTGCCTTTTCTCACCCTTCCGCCAACATGTCCTCCGAGAGGGTACAGGATTTCAGGCTCGGGAACGCGCTCTTCCAGAAGCTCTGGGTCTCCTCCCCCTCGTCGACACAAGCGTCTGATGGGCTGGGACCGCTTTTCAATGCACGCTCCTGCCAGACGTGTCACGTCAAGGACGGCAGAGGTCGCCCCCCACTTGCTGGTGAGGATGCCGTATCGATGTTCCTGCGGCTGGCACGTCCGGCCCGCAACGAGGCAGAACGACAGGCCATCGCCAGCCACGAGATCCTGAATTTTCCCGATGCGACCTATGGCGCACAGCTACAAAACCTTGCCATTCCAGGTCTGAAAGCCGAAGGCAAGCTGGCAGTCAGCTATACGGAGCAGCCCGTCCTTCTCGGCGACGGCGAGACCGTTACGCTGCGCAAGCCTCTCTATAGCATAGCAGAGCCACAATATGGTCCTCTCGGAGAGGACACGACACTGTCGGCGCGCATTGCCATGCCGACGCTTGGTCTCGGACTGATCGAAGCAATTTCTGAGGCGGATATCATCGCCCTTGCCGATCCGAACGACGCCAACGGCGACGGCATTTCTGGCAAGGCAGCGTGGGTACGGGATCACCGAAGCGGCGAAGTCAAACTTGGTCGTTTCGGCTGGAAGGCGCAAAATGCCAGTGTCCGCGACCAGAGTTCGAGTGCTTTTTCACACGACATCGGCATCTCCACGCCGGATGCCGAGAACGCCTATGGCGATTGCACCGAGGCACAGACAGACTGTCTCGCCACGCCGACCGGCGTGCAGCCACGGCTCGGCTCTTCAGAAGCGCCCGATCCGGTGCTTGATCTTGTGACTTTTTATACCGAAAATCTTGCCGTGCCGCAGCGCCGCAATGTTGGCGAACCGAGCGTATTGCGTGGAAAGGAAATGTTTTACGCAGCCGGCTGCACTGCCTGTCACACGCCGAAATTCGTCACCCGGCGGGATGCCAGGAATGATCTTCATTCCTTCCAGCTCATCTGGCCCTACTCCGACTTTCTGTTGCACGACATGGGCGAGGGTCTCGCCGATGGTCAGCAGGTCGGCGACGCAAACGGCAGGGAGTGGCGAACCCAGCCGCTTTGGGGTATCGGCCTGACGCAGGTTGTCAACGGAAACGGCTTTTACCTCCACGACGGGCGCGCGCGCAGCCTGATGGAAGCGATCTTATGGCATGGCGGCGAGGCCGAAAAAGCCCGCAATGCCTTTGCCACCTTGCCAAAATCCGACCGGCAGGCTTTGCTGGCCTTTCTGGAGTCCCTTTGATGAACACCAAAATGCGAAAACTGCCCGGCCTTCTTTCCCTGTTGATGGTGCTGATCGCCCTGCCCGCCAAGGCGCAGGACGTGGAATTGATGCCACCGCCGCCGCTCAACCCCGCCCAGGTTCGAGGCGTGCTTGAAAAGGCCGTGAACGGCTTCATCCGCCCCGGTTATGACCGCTTCCAGGTCTCGGCCGAAACGTTGCAAAGCAAGATGATGGCTTTCTGCGCGGCACCTTCGCCTGAGACTGAGGCAGCAGCAAAAGACGCTTTTGTGGATACGGTGCAGAAATGGTCCACCATCGAGATCGTGCGTGTTGGTCCGGTCATCGAGCAAAACCGTTTTGAGCGGGTGCTCTACTATCCAGATAAAAAGGGACTTGGGCTGAAACAGGTGCAAGGCTACCTCGCCAGCAAGGACGAAAGTGTCACGACCACAAATGGCCTGAAGGGTAAAAGCGTTGCGGCACAGGGACTGGGAGCACTGGAATTCGTACTTTACGGTACCAATGCCGACGAGCTCCAGGGGAAAGCGGGCGATTTTCGTTGCCGCTATGGCATAGCGATTGCCGGCAACATCGCCAATGTCGCCAAGGAACTCACCGGCCTTTGGAATGCGCCCGATGGCGCCGCTCAACACTGGACGCAACCCGGACCTGATAATCCCGTGTTCCGTGACGAACGAGAGGCTTTGGTCGCCCTGCTCGGCATTCTCGTGCACGGTTCCGAGGCCATTCGCGACCAGCGAATTGAAACTTTTTATAAGGGGCCAGACAAGGCGGACTTCCCACGGACGGCAATTTACCGCCGTTCAGGCCTGACCTGGAAAAGCATCTCCACCAATATCGCCGCGGTTCAGGGTCTGCTTCATACGGCTGATATGACCGATCTCCTGCCACCAGACCAACGTTCTATCGTAAGTTCCATCGATTTCCTCGCCAAGTCGATGATCCGCGTTGCCGGCGGCATTGAGCCCGATATCGAAAAGGCACTCGACAACAAGGAGCAGCGCACCAAGGTGGATTACCTGCTATTGAACGGCAAGGATCTGATCTACCGCCTCAACGACCAGTATGGTGGTGCAATCGGTCTGAGTTCCGGTTTCTCCTTTGCAGACGGGGACTGATGATGCCAGGCGGTGTTCGCACGCTGATTGACCGGCGAAGCTTCATGAAAGCGGCGGGTCTGCCGTTTCTGGCGACCCTTGCTCCCCGTTCGCTTTTCGCCCTCGAGCGGACCGATGCAGTCTTCGCCTCGGCTTTTCGTGGTGCCGATGGTGGCTATGGTATTGCAACCGTCAGCGAAGCAGGACAGATCATCGACCGGGTCACGTTACCGGCACGAGCGCATGGAATGGCGGTCAGCCGGGTATCGGGCACCGTGGTGGCTTTTGCCCGGCGGCCGGGCACCTTCTTCATGGCTCTTGATCCGGTCGGTGGCCGAGAACCCATTGTGGTGCACACTCCGGACAACCGTCATTTCTACGGCCATGGACAATTCTCGCCTGACGGTACGA
Source organism: Agrobacterium tumefaciens (assembly GCA_025559845.1). Lineage (NCBI taxonomy): Bacteria > Pseudomonadati > Pseudomonadota > Alphaproteobacteria > Hyphomicrobiales > Rhizobiaceae > Agrobacterium > Agrobacterium tumefaciens. The sequence continues at coordinate 3,298,142 of CP048469.1, read as the reverse complement.
TCCTCTATGCCAGCGAAAACGACTTCGATGGCAATCGCGGCGTCATCGGGCTTTACGACGCGCGTGACAGCTTCCGTCGTATTGGCGAATATGACGCGCACGGTATCGGCACCCACGACATGACGGTGAGCGACGATGGCACGATGATCGTCATCGCGAACGGCGGCATCGAAACCCATCCCGACTTTGGCCGTACCAAGCTCAATGTCGATCGTATGGAACCATCGCTGGTGTTGCTGGATGCTGCCACCGGACAGCTCGTTCAAAAACACACCATGCCGCAAAAGCTGCAACAGCTTTCCACCCGCCATGTCGATCTGGATGGCGACGGGCGCATCTGGTTTGCTTGCCAATATGAAGGACCGCGCAACGACCTGCCACCTCTGGTCGGGTATTTTTCGAAAGGCGAAGACGTCACCTTCATGGATCTCCCCGAAGAGACGACGTTGCGTCTGGCGAACTATGTCGGTGCGATTGCCGTCAACAGGAAAGCTGGCGTTGTCGGGCTGACCTCTCCCAATGGCAATTCGGCTGTAGAACTCGATGCAAAAACCGGTCAGGTCATTTCCGAAACGACAGTTCGGGACGCTGCGGGCGTGGCACCTTCAGCAAAAAGCGTTGCCGTATCGTCTTATGACGGACTTTTCGAAACAACCCGCAGCAACGTTGCATGGGACCAGCATATCATACGTATATCCCGCTAAAATGTTGAAAAACAACGGGAACAAAAGATCACTCAGGACATTGTAGGCGTCATGAAGAACCTGTCCATCTATATTGTTTTCGTTGTTGTCGTCGTGGCCATCGGTGCGCTCATCGGCATCAACAACATCCCCGGCGATTGGTATCAGTCGCTGCAAAAACCGCCCTTCAATCCACCCAACTGGATTTTCGGACCTGTCTGGACAACGCTTTACGTGCTGATTGGCATTGCCGGTGCACGAATGTGGATCTTGCGACCGACGGGCACCCGCATGCGGCTTTGGTTCACGCAAATGGCGCTGAACTTTCTTTGGTCGCCGATCTTCTTTGGCATGCAGAGCCCGATTGGAGCGCTTGTCATCATCGTGCCGATGCTGATCTGCAGCATCGCCTTCATCGTCCTCAACTACAGCCGTGACCGCATTTCAATGTGGCTTTTCGTCCCCTATGCCGTTTGGGTGTCTTTCGCGACCTTGCTGAATTTGAGCATCACCCTGTTAAACTAAATCCGGGAACTCCCCTTGCCTTGTCCATCACCACGCGCCATGTCTGTCTAAGGACAGGATAGAGCGGACAGGCGGGGCATGGAGATCACCGATCCGGGCGATTTTCGTCAGAGGATAGAAAAAAGCTTTGCACGGCAGGGCGTTGTGCAGGCCATCGATGCATCGATTGCTCGTATCGAGCATCGCCTGGTGGAAATAGAACTTCCCTTTCACGAAAAACTGACGCAGCAGCATGGTATATTGCACGCGGGCGTGATTGCTGCCGGTCTCGATACGGCCTGCACCTACGCCGCCTATACGATCATTGAACCTGAAGCCTCATTGCTGACTATCGAGTTCAAGGTCAACCTGATGTCGCCTGGACGTGGCGAGCGCTTTCTGTTCCGCGGCGAAATCATCAAACCGGGAAGCAATCTTATTGTCGCGGATGGACGCGCCTATGCAATTTCCGATGGCCCGGCCAAACTGATCGCCTCGATGACCGGAACCATGATGGTCATGAAGGGCCGCGAGGATATCACCGGATGAGCTACAGTCTCCAGCATGTCGCCGGCAAATCCGTTCTTTTCGTCATGGCTGCGCCTGCCGAATATGGCCCGCACCTGCAGGCCCGCATGTCGCCGCTGATGATCGGTGTGGGACCTGTCGAGGCTGCGATTTCGGTTACGGCCGTCCTGACTGGACTTGATGCCGCCGACCATCTGCCGGACCTCGTTGTATCCCTCGGTTCGGCCGGATCGAAGACGCTTGAGCAAACATCAGTCTATCAGGTTGCTTCGGTTTCGTGGCGCGACATGGACGCATCCGCTTTCGGTTTTGAAAAAGGAAGAACACCTTTTCTCGATCTGCCGGCGGAGATTGCCCTTCCCCTGCGCATACCCGGCATACCCGAGGCACGGCTCTCGACCGGTGGAAATGTCGTTTCAGGCGCAGCCTATGATCTCATCGATGCGGACATGGTGGAGATGGAAACCTATGCTGTGCTACGCGCCTGTCAGCGCTTCGGGGTTCCGTTGATCGGTCTGCGTGGCATTTCCGATGGCAAGGCAGACGTGAACCACATCGACGACTGAACCGAGTATCTGCATATCATCGATGAAAAGCTGGCGGAGAGCATCGACAAGCTCAGCCTCGCGATCAAAGACGGTGCGATCGCGCTCTGACGCCTTGCGCAACCGCATATTTTCTGGCTTTTCAGGGCAACTGACGGGTTGCCTAAAGCCCCGGTTTTCTTTAAAGGCTCGCCATGACCCAGATAGCCCATCCCGACAGCATTCTCATCATCGATTTCGGCAGCCAGGTGACGCAGCTTATTGCGCGCCGTGTACGCGAAGCCGGCGTCTATTGTGAAATTCACCCGTTCCAGAACGCAGCGGAAGCTTTTGAGAAGTTGCAGCCGAAAGGCGTGATCTTCTCCGGCGGCCCGGCATCGGTAACGGCTGAAGGCAGCCCCCGCGCACCGCAGGCGGTATTTGATGCCGGCATTCCGATCCTCGGCATCTGCTACGGCCAGCAGACACTCTGCACCCAGCTTGGCGGTGTCGTGGAAGGTGGTCACGCCGCAGAATTCGGTCGCGCCGACATCGACATCAAGAAGGCAAGCCCGCTGTTCGAAGGTTTCTGGGACGTGGGTGGCAGCTATCCGGTATGGATGAGCCATGGCGACCGCGTTACGCAACTTCCGGAAGGCTTCGAAGTAGCCGCGACCTCCGAAAATGCGCCTTTTGCTATCGCCGTCAACGAAGAGCGTCGCTATTACACCACCATGTTCCATCCGGAAGTGGTGCATACGCCTGACGGGGCAAAGCTTCTTTCCAACTTCGTGCACAAGATCGTCGGGCTGAAGTCCGATTGGACCATGTCCGCCTATCGCGCCGAAATGATCCGCAAGATCCGCGAACAGGTTGGCACTGAGCGTGTGATCTGCGGCCTCTCCGGCGGCGTGGATTCCTCGGTTGCAGCCGTCCTCATCCATGAGGCGATCGGTGACCAGTTGACCTGCATCTATGTCGACCACGGCTTGATGCGTATGGCCGAAAGCGAACAGGTCGTTGGCATGTTCCGCGATCACTATAACATTCCGCTGGTGCACGTCGACGCCTCCGACCTCTTCCTCACGGAATTGGCGGGCGTTTCCGATCCGGAAGTAAAGCGCAAGACCATCGGCCGCCTGTTCATTGAAGTCTTTGAGGCCGAAGCTGCAAAGATCGCTGCTGACGGCAAGGGGGCTCCGAGCTTCCTGGCACAGGGCACGCTTTACCCTGACGTTATCGAAAGCGTTTCCTTCTCCGGCGGTCCATCGGTGACGATCAAGAGCCACCACAATGTCGGCGGCTTGCCGGAACGCATGAACATGAAGCTGGTGGAGCCGCTTCGCGAGCTGTTCAAGGATGAGGTTCGTGCACTTGGCCGGGAACTCGGCCTGCCGGACAGCTTCATCGGCCGCCATCCCTTCCCTGGTCCGGGTCTGGCGATCCGCTGCCCCGGCGCCGTAACGCGCGAAAAGCTCGACATCCTGCGCAAGGCAGATGCCATCTACCTCGATGAAATCCGCAAGGCCGGTCTCTACGACACCATCTGGCAGGCTTTCGCCGTGCTGCTGCCGGTACAGACCGTGGGCGTCATGGGCGACTACCGTACCTATGATTTCGTCTGCGCCCTGCGCGCTGTCACGTCGGTGGACGGCATGACGGCAGATTTCTACCCTTACGACATGAACTTCCTTGGTCGCGCGGCAACCCGCATCATCAACGAAGTGAAGGGCATCAACCGCGTCGTCTACGACGTCACCTCGAAGCCGCCAGGTACCATCGAGTGGGAATAGGCAGAAGGCGGAGTTTTCTCCGCTTTTGTTCTCTTTTTGTTCTTTAAATTTCTGTCGCCGGATGATATTATGACGACCTTGGCATGAAGCCACGGAGCATCGTCATGGTTTACCTATCGAGCGATGAAACGGTTTCCGACCAGCTTTGTTTCAACTGGACGCAGTCAGCCCGGCAAGCGCGATTTAATGTGCGCTTCCTGAGCAAGCTGTTGTTTTTGTTAAAGCCGCCGCAGCCGTTGAGCGAACAGATTTTTGCGGACGCGTGCCGCCATGCGGAGGGCCGTACACGCCGGAAAGCCTACCCTGCCGACCTGCTGCACATCACGCTCTTTTGCGTCGGATGTTTTGGGGCAATTCCCGAAAGTTTGATCAGCAGAATCCGCAAGGCGATGGACGGGATCAGCGGCCGGCCATTTCCCGTGACCCTAGACAGATGTGCTGTCTTCGGCAACCGCAGCAGCCATGTCCTGAAAAGCAGTCAAGACATCCCCGAAATTGAAGGCCTTGCGAGACTTCTTCAGCGGCAGCTACGGCGACGCAACCTGCCATTTGTGCCATTCCAGCCGGTCGTTCCGCACATCACGACGATTTACGGATGCGGGAAGATCGACACGATGTCGATTGAGCAACCCTATCATTGGACAGCGGACGATTTTGTGCTGGTTTATAGCCACAACGGGCTGACGCGACACGACGAGTTGGGACGATGGTCGCTATCCGCGCAAGCGAACGATTACGAGCGACCTGCACGACAACTTATCTTGCAAGGCTCTGACATACAGAGCCACTCGGCATCGGATGTATAAAAAACTGACTACGAGCCACCCGGAGGGATTTTGGCACGGAGCAATCAACGTGCACTTTTAACAGCTCTCAACGAGTGCGCCTATGTTAAAGGCGCACAATCCAGGGCGAGGTAGTCTAACCCCGCCGTTGCGGGTATTAGAGCTGAACCTTGTCGAAAGCCTTGGAATCGATACCGAGGGTTTCCAAGTCTGCGCCAGCAGGCTTGCGATGAGCGCGAACGGCAGCCGAGACAGCCATTGCTGCGCCGAATACGGCGAAGGTTTCACCAAAAAACTTACGCGATGTCTTTGCAACGGAACGCATTTTTCTCTCCATCTTTGATGCTCAGATAATGGGTATAAAAGCAGCTGCTTACAATGCAGGATCAAGCAGCAGAGCTATGCATAAATATGCATCCTCGAAGATAATGTGCCTGCTGAAGCTGCAAAAACGAGCAGCATTGCATTGCGCGCCCAGTTTGTTATGCCACTCGGACACGGAACTCGAACAGGCAGGCATTCCATGACCGTCACCATCTTTGGCATCAAGAATTGCGACACGATGAAGAAAGCCCGGACATGGCTTGAAGCGAACGGCACCGAGTACGCCTTCCACGACTACAAGGCGTCGGGTATCGACAAGGTGCACCTTGAAAGCTGGTGTGATGCAGCAGGATGGGAAACAGTTCTCAATCGGGCTGGCACGACGTTCAAGAAGCTTGATGATGCCGACAAGGCCGACCTGACGCGCGAGAAGGCAATCTCGCTGATGCTCGCACAACCATCGATGATCAAGCGTCCGGTGCTTGAGGCAAAGGGCAAGATCACCGTCGGCTTCAAGCCGGAAACCTATGCAGCCCTGTTCGGCTGAGCGGCTGCGTCATGTCGAAGAGCACACGCGCCACCCAGATGCTCGTGAAAGTCGGCGTCTCATTCACCACGGTCACTTATGAATATGACCCGAATGCCGATCGTATCGGTCTTCAGGCTGCCGAGGCTATCGGCGAGCCACCTCACCTCGTGCTGAAGACCCTGATGGCCGAGGTCGATGGCAAGCCGGTCTGCGTTGTCGTGCCTTCCGACCGCGAGGTCAGCATGAAGAAGCTGGCTGTAGCCTTCGGCGGCAAATCCGCCAACATGATGAAACCCGCTGATGCCGAACGCGCCACGGGATATCATGTGGGAGGCATCAGTCCTTTCGGCCAGAAGAAACTCGTGCCGACCGCCATCGAGGCGGAGGCCATGGATCACGGCTATGTCTACATGAATGGTGGGCAACGCGGCCTGCAGATCAGGCTCTCGCCTCAGGACGCAATGAAGGCACTCAAAGCCGAAGCTGCGCCGCTCGTCAGCGATTGACGATCCTGTCGAGCCACACGCCTTGAAAGCATTTGGCTTTCACGACGGATGGGCTATGGTTCGGCACTCTTCATGCAAATATACGAAGGCTGATCATGACCGTTTCCCCCATCGATCCCGTCAAACTCGAAAAACTCGCAGAAGTTGCCATCAAGGTTGGCCTGCAATTGCAAAAAGATCAGGATCTGGTGATTACCGCGCCAATGGCGGCACTGCCGCTGGTGCGCCTTTTGACGAAACACGCCTATATGGCTGGCAGCGGTCTCGTCACCACCTTCTATTCCGATGAGGAAACCACGCTTGCACGCTATCGCCATGCAAGCGATGCGAATTTCGACAGGGCCTCGAGCTGGCTTTACGAGGGCATGGCCAAAGCTTACGCCAATGGCGCTGCGCGTCTGGCGATTGCCGGTGACAACCCGATGCTGCTGGCCAACGAAGATCCGGCCAAGGTCGCACGTGCCAACAAGGCCAACTCCACCGCCTATAAACCGGCGCTCGAGAAGATTTCCAACTTCGACATCAACTGGAACATCATCTCCTATCCGAACCCATCCTGGGCAAAACAGGTCTTCCCTGACCTGCCGGAAGATGAGGCCGTAAAGAAACTGGCCGACGCCATCTTCGCCGCGTCGCGTGTCGATCTTGCCGATCCGGTTGCCGCATGGGCCGACCACAACGCCAATCTTGCAAAGCGTTCGAAATGGCTCAATGGCGAACGGTTCGCCTCGTTGCATTTCACCGGCCCCGGCACCGATGTAACGATCGGCCTTGCAGATGGACATGAATGGCACGGTGGCGCCTCCACTGCGAAAAACGGCGTAACCTGCAACCCGAACATTCCAACCGAGGAAGTCTTCACCACGCCGCACGCGTTGCGTGTCGATGGATATGTTTCCAGCACCAAGCCCCTCTCACATCAGGGTACGCTGATTGATGACATTCAGGTGAAATTCGAAGGTGGACGCATTGTCGAAGCCAAGGCTTCCAAGGGCGAAGCGGTGCTGAACAAGGTTCTCGATACCGATGACGGCGCACGACGGCTCGGTGAGGTGGCGCTCGTTCCGCATTCTTCGCCGATCTCCGCCAGCGGTATTCTCTTCTATAACACGCTGTTTGACGAAAACGCCTCCTGCCACATTGCACTGGGTCAATGCTATTCGAAGTGCTTCCTTGATGGCGCCTCATTGACACCCGAGCAGATCACGGCACAGGGTGGCAACTCCAGTCTCATCCACATCGACTGGATGATCGGCTCCAACAAGGTCGACATCGACGGTATCAAGCCTGACGGATCGAAAGTGGCTGTCATGCGTAAGGGCGAGTGGGCATAACCACCTCTATGATTTTGGGCGGCATCTGGCTTTTCTGACTGAGCCAGACGCTGACCAGCACCATGACGAAACCGACAATTTGCGTTGGCGCAAGGCTCTGACCAAGCGTCAACCATCCGAGCAGCGTCGCAACCACCGGGCTTAAAAAACCGAGAGAGGCGGCGGCGGAAGGCTCGATGCGGGAAAGCCCGCGAAACCACAGAAGATATGTCAGCGCGGCACCAACAAGGCCAAGATAGGCCATGCCAGAGATGTTGGCGACAGTCAGCGACGGTAAAGCGGGCTCGACCAACAATGCCACCGGAACAAGCAAAATGCCGCCTGCGGTCAACTGCCATGCCGTGAAGGTGAGGCTGGAGACCGGTGGCTTCCACTTGCGCGTCAATACCGTTCCGAATGCCATGGACGCAGCGCCAGCCAGTCCTGCTAGAATACCGATACCGTCCAACGCAGCGCCCGGCGTCAGCACAAGAAGACCCACACCAGCCATGCCGATCAAGCCAGCCACGACTGCGAGCTTTCGGACCGCTGTATCGAGAAAGACCCGCGACAGCACAATGACGATCAGTGGCTGCACCGCGCCGACAGTGGCTGCCACACCACCCGGCAGTCGATAGGCCGAAACGAACAACATTGCCCAGAAAAATGAGAAATTCAGCGCGCCAAGCAGAAGGCTGCGTGCCCACCATTTTCCGTGAGGCAAAGTTCTCACCAGCAACAGTAAGAGCAGGCCAGCGGGAAGCGCTCGCAACATGGCGACATGCAGGGGATATCCCTGCGGCAGAAACTCCGTCGTGACGAAGTAGGTGCTGCCCCAGACAGCCGGGGCGAGAGCCGTCAGCAGGATATCGGCGGTGGATGTGGAATTAATCTTCATTTCAAGAATCTCTATCTCAAGATAAATTCATTATCGCTGCTTTTATCTTGACGTCAAGATATCAGTTGATATGCCTGTTGGATGAGCAAAGACACAGCTGATCGCGTCGACCAGATCCTGGCGCAATGGCGCAAGGAAAGACCCGACCTCGACGTTGGACCTATGGGTGTTCTCGGACGGCTACGCCGCCTCAGCATTCACCTCGGCCGCGAAGTGGAGACCGTGCTGTTGAAACACGGACTGTCCTCTTCCGCCTTCGATGTGCTTGCGACCTTGCGCCGCGCGGGCGCGCCTTACCAGTTGTCACCCGGCGATCTGCTGGCGATGACTATGGTCAGCTCTGGCACCATGACCAATCGTATCGACCAGCTCGAAAAGGCTGGCCTTGTGGAACGCGTTCACAACCCGCAAGACCGCCGCAGCGTGCTGATATCGCTTACCGACAAAGGCTTTTCCGTCGTTGAGGACGCCGTGAATGCCCATGTCGACAACCAGCACAGACTGCTCGCCCCGCTCGATGAAAAGGAGCAGGCAGCCCTTGATACGCTGTTGAAACGTTTCCTGCGCGAGTTCGAATAACGACTCCATAGCTAAGGTTTCTGGTCATTACACGAATTGCCGCATTGTTGGCTTGTGTTTGCACGAGAAATCCGATACGCAATTTTCCATAAACCTGTCGTACAGGTTGGAGGAAAAATGTATAACGCAGTTCCGCACGACACAGGCTTGGTCAGCAGCGCCATTGGCGCAATCACACGCCATATTCGCGAAAATGAGCTTGCGCCCGGCGCAAAGTTGCCAAGTGAGCTTTCGCTGTCGCAGCAGCTAGGCGTTTCGCGCACGGTGGTGCGTGAGGCATTTCGTTCGTTGTCGGCCATGCGGCTGATCGACGTCAGCCCTGGGAAAAGGGCGACGGTTGCAACGCTCGATCACGGCGCCATGTCGCTGATGTTCGAACACGGTATTCACACCGAGCAGATCAACATCCAGCAGATCTATGACGTCCGTCGGACAATCGAAGTCAGAACCGTCACGCTCGCGGCGCTGCGAAGAACCGATGAAGAAGCGTTGATCATTCTCGGCCACGCCAATGCGATGAAAAGTGACTTCGGTCACAATGACAGGGTGATGGAACATGACCTTGCCTTCCACCTTGCAATTGCGCGCGCATCCAAGAACCCTGTCTTTGAATTGATCCTCGGCGCCTTCCAGAATGTCACGCGTCAGACCTGGCCGATCGGCTGGAAAAGCCGGACATCGGATGACCAGCGCCGCGCGGCGGGTGAGCTTCACATCGCTATCGGTCAGGCTATTGCCGCAGGCGACCCTCAGACAGCCGCGACGCTGATGGCGCGGCACTTCGACGAAAGCGTGCACGCCCTTCTGGCGGCAGGCATCGCATAACACTCCGGGAGAGACACATGAAAATCACCAAACTAGAGACCGTCCGCGTGGCGGAACGGGCCAACCTGCTCTGGGTTCTGGTTCATACGGATGAAGGTATCACCGGCCTCGGTGAAACCTTCTACGGCGCAGAGACCGTGGAAACCTATGTGCATGAATACATCGCGCCACGCGTTATCGGTCGCGATCCGCTGCAGATCGATCTTCTGGCACAGGATCTCGTCGGTTATCTCGGTTTCCGTTCTTCCGGTGCGGAAGTGCGTGGTAATTCCGCCTTCGACATCGCGCTTTGGGACATTTTCGGCAAAGCCACCAATCAGCCTATCGCACAGCTTCTCGGCGGTTTCAGCCGCAAGGAAATCCGTACCTACAACACCTGCGCTGGCACGGAGTACATCAAGAAGGCGACCGGTCAACAGACGGCCAATTACGGCCTGTCCGGCGGCAAGGACTATGATGATCTGAACGGATTCCTGCACCGCGCTGACGAACTTGCCCATTCACTGCTCGAAGATGGCATCACTGCCATGAAGATCTGGCCGTTCGATGCAGCCGCGGAAAAGACCCGCGGCCAGTACATCTCGATGCCGGACCTGAAAAGCGCACTCGAGCCTTTCGAAAAAATCCGCAAGGCTGTCGGCGACAAGATGGATATCATGGTGGAGTTCCACTCCATGTGGCAGCTTCTGCCGGCCATGCAGATCGCCAAGGCACTGGAACCTTATCAGACCTTCTGGCACGAAGATCCGATCAAGATGGACAGCCTGTCCAGCCTGACGCGATATGCGGCCGTTTCGCCGGCGCCGATCTCCGCATCCGAGACACTCGGCTCACGATGGGCGTTCCGCGACCTCCTGGAAACCGGCGCCGCTGGCGTCGTCATGCTGGATATCAGCTGGTGCGGTGGACTTTCGGAAGCCCGCAAGATCGCCTCAATGGCGGAAGCCTGGCATCTGCCGGTTGCTCCACACGACTGCACTGGACCGGTGGTATTGTGCGCCTCTACCCACCTCTCGCTCAATGCGCCGAACGCGCTTGTGCAGGAAAGCGTGCGCGCCTTCTACAAGACCTGGTATCGCGATCTCGTCACCGCCTTGCCGGAAGTGAAGAACGGCATGATCACCGTACCGCCGGGCGCGGGTCTTGGTATGGAACTGCATCCCGACATCGAAAAATCATTCACTGTCAGCCGCCGCTTCTCGGACGCAAACTCGATCTGATCAGAACAGGCTGCCCTGATTACCTGATCCTGGAGAAGCCGGTTTCACCGGCTTCTTTTTTGGAGCAACCGCTCCTTCCGCAGATGGGGTGACCTCTCCGGTCGTGATTGCCGCGATACGGCCATCGGCAAACTCCATCGAGACCACGGCACCGGATGCTATCGCTTCGGCACGGGTCAGCGGCCGGTTTTCTTCGTCGCGAATGACGGCATAACCACGCTTCAACACGTTCTTGTAAGAAAGCGACTGCAGGATGCGGTCATGCGCCGCAAGACCCGAGCGGTTCTGCGCCATGCGATGCAGCACAGCCGTGTCAGCGCGACGGGTTGCCGTTACGATGCGCTCCTTCTGGCGTTCCAGTTGCCCAAGCAGGCGGGCGGGCAGCGATCGCAGGGAGGAATCCGAGGCAGACACGCGGGCTTGCCCCTGCAGCAGACGGCGCTCCACCAGACCTTCAGCACGCTGCATGCGCTCGGAAATGCGCTGCCGGTGCTGCTTGAGACCGTTGAGCAAAATTTCTGGCCTGAGACCGGAAGCCGGTCGTTCGAAGGCACGACGCTTGTTGAGCGTGGTCATTTCCAGACCCCGTCCAAGGCCACTCGCTGCCTCATCGAAACGACGGCGCGGCAAGGCAAGCAACTGATCGAGTGATGGCAATGCACGCACCAAAGCACGCACACCCTGACGCCGATTTTCCATCTGCCTCGACACGGAGCCTGACAGACGGGCGGCGAGACCGGAAAGCTGCGCATCCAGTTCCGCACGGACCGGCACAGCCATTTCGGCAGCGCCCGTTGGCGTTGGTGCGCGCACATCGGCTGCGTAATCGATCAGGGTCGTATCGGTTTCGTGGCCGACAGCTGAAATCAGCGGAATCTCGCTCTCCGCCGCTGCCCTGACAACGATTTCATCATTGAAGCTCCAGAGGTCCTCAAGGCTGCCGCCGCCACGTGCAACGATCAGCACATCCGGACGCGGAATGTCACCACCACGCTCCAATGCGTTGAAACCGCGAATGGCGTTCGCCACCTCTTCACCAGACCCTTCACCCTGCACCTTGACTGGCCAGACAATGACGTGAACCGGAAAGCGATCTGAAATACGGTGAAGAATATCGCGGATGACGGCGCCGGTCGGCGAGGTGACAACCCCAATCACATGCGGCATGAAAGGAAGGCGGCGCTTGCGTGTAGCGTCGAACAGCCCTTCTGCAGCAAGACGGCGGCGGCGCTCTTCCAAAAGCGCCATCAGCGCGCCCGCACCCGCCGGCTCAAGGCTCTCAATGACAATCTGGTATTTCGAAGATCCGGGGAAGGTTGTGACCTTGCCGGTAGCAATCACCTCCATGCCCTCTTCGGGACGGAACTTCAGCCGCGAAAAAGTGCCCTTCCAGATCACCGCGTCAATGCGGGATCGGTCGTCCTTCAATGAAAAATAGGCATGGCCGGAAGAATGCGGGCCGCGATAACCCGAAATCTCGCCGCGCACCCGAACCTGGTCGAAAGCCGTTTCCACCGTACGCTTGATGGAACCCGAAAGTTCCGAAACCGAGAACTCGGTGAGATTGCTCAAGGGGGCGCTGCCGAAGAAATCACTCATGCCCGTTTGTAACCAAAGCCGACCGATTCGGAAATGCCGCGATTCCCCCTGCATTTTAACAGCGATGAAACCATATTCTCAACCAGAGCGTTCCAAAATGGAGGATGGAGGAGAAAACAAGGGTTCTTTAGGGAATGAGGGCTACGTCTCTCATCGAGCCCGACAACCAAAGAGGAGGTGGCCCAATGATCTTTCTTACCGCCACAATCCTGGGCGTAACCGCCGTCGCGTTGCGCTCCGTATTCAGCATCGTTTTCATCTGCCTGATGCTTGTCGGCACCTATCTGGTCGCGATGGCGACCTCGGCTGCCGCTGTACCGGTGATGTCGCTTTTGATGGCTCTGGCTGGCTACAACTTCGGTGTCATCAGCGTTATCATCAGTCTTCTGGTCCTGCAGCGTCCGCGTATTTCCGAGCCAACGCTGTAATGGCACCGAAGAGCGCGCGTCCGTGAGACCGTCGCGTTTCGCGCTGGCTGAATGCAGTGGCCTGAGCGTCGATCTTCTCATCACTGCACTGCTGTTGCTTGGCTCGACTTTCGATCCGATGATCGCGCGCCTGCCCGGCGCCATCACCGGCATGGTCACCACCATGCTCCTCAACCGGTCGAACAAGCCGTCAGCGACGGTCAGCCGCTTTCTGAAAAACACGCTCACGGTGTTGTCCCGACTTATGGGCATCGGCCTCTTTGTGCTTCTCCAGGCACGCAATCCGCTACTGCAGCCGCTCATAACGCTGGCGTTTTCCGCGATGTCCGGCTTAGCACTCGCCCTGATCGGTTATTCGCGTGTGTGCAAAAGACACACGGCCGGGGCGGATTAAACCTGCTCCCAACCGTCCTTTTCGCCGGCGCGGTAGATGGCATCAATGAAGAGCTGATTTTTCTTTGAGCTTTCCAGGCTGACAACCTCACTCTCGCCCCGAACGGCACGGGCGAATGCCTCGGCTTCGAGTTTATATTGACGGCTATCCTGAAAACGGAAGATTTGTGACTGGCTGTGCGCCTGATTTGTCAATTCGATCTCCTCCGCGCCCCAGCGGTTGGCATTAAAGGGAGACTTGACCTCAATGTAGCCATCCGTGCCGTGAAACACCATGACCTGACGGGCAGCGAGTTGCGTCGCGAGGTAGAAGCTGAGCTCGAAATCACCGAAATCTGCGCGAACGCTGGAATAGATATCCGTACCAAATTCCTTGTCCCGCTCGACGCTCGCCTGCACCCGCTGCGGTTCGGCGCCCGTTGCAAAGCGGGTGACAATTGTCGGGTAGACGCCGATATCGGGCAAGGCGCCACCGCCAAGTTCCGGAATATTGCGCATGTTGCCCGGGTCTCGGTTGAAGTAGCTGAATGCTCCCTGCACGTGTTTCAGCGTGCCAATCGCGCCTTCCGCCAACAAATCCTTCACCTTCTGCCAAACCGGCGCGTAGGTCACCATAAAGGCTTCGGAGATAACCACGCCGTTGCGATCGCGCGCAGCGATCAGGCTGTCGATTTCCTGCGCTTTAAGAGCGATTGGCTTTTCGCACAAAACATGTTTGCCGGCCTCTGCGGCCTTGATTGTCCATTCGACATGCTGAGATGTCGGCAGCGGGATGTAGACGGCGTCGATAACATCTGATGCGAGCATCTCTTCATAAGAACCGAAAGCATGTGGCGCCGAAAAGCGATCGGCAACGCTGCGGGCTTTGCCGAGATCGCGGCTGGCGATGGCCGTCACAACGCAATCTCGCGCGTCCTGTATTGCCGGAATAACGTGATCCTGAGCGATCTTCGCCGTCGAGATTATTCCGAAACGCAGCATTGGTACCTCCTGTGGAAAGCTTTGCAGCCGACCTTATCACCCCCCGCCATGCTGACAAGGCGGCACGAAACGAACGTCATCGCATAAATGTCCGAATTTGTCCCTTCTTCGGCGGCCCCAATGCTTTCGCACGTGTTTTCAATGGAACATTCTGCTATGGATAGAAACCATGGAGACCACAAAATGTCCCTTCTGAATACGGCACTGCTCGTGATCGATGTGCAAGAGTCCTTTCGGCACGCGCCCTATTTCGATAACAGCGAAGTTTCAGCCTTCCTCGGCAAACAGCAGGCGTTGATCGACGGCGCACAGGCTGCGGGTATTCCTGTCGTGCAGATATTTCACGTCGACGGCGACAAGGCGTTTTCGCAAGAGAGCGGTTATGTCCGCACCCTAGAGGGCTTGCGCCTTACCCCTTCGGTCACCTTTCACAAGAACCGCCATTCGGCATTTGCCGGGACTGGCCTCGATATCTGGTTGACGAAAAACGGCATCAACAGGCTCATCGTCTCCGGCATCCGCACCGAACAATGCTGCGAAACCACGACCCGGAACGCTTCCGACCTTGGCTACAGCGTCGATTATGTGACGGAAGCCACATTGACCTTTCCGATGACACATTCATCCGGTGCAACGTTCAGCGCAGAGGATATCCGCACCCGTACCGAACTGGTTGTGGCCGGACGTTTCGCCCGTATTACTACCGTCGAGGGAGCACTCGAAACCACACGCAAGGCTGCATGATGGATCACGGCGGCACGCATATCATTCCGTTCTACACCGTTGTGCCGCCGCACGCTCTTTTGCTGGATATTGCCGGACCGCTGGAAGTCATTCGCTACGCCAATGAGGCGCAGAGCGATATCCATTTCGATTGCCACTACATCGCCGCCCATTCGGTGCAGTCCTCATCCATCGGCCTTGGCATTTGCGGGCTGGAGGCTTTGCCGGACAGTCTTCCCGACAATGCCTTTGTGCTGATCTCTGGCGCCCGATCACGGTTCGACGGAGAACCCGATGCCGAACGGGAAAGGCGAACTCTTTCGAACTGGCTACGCCGTACAACGCGGGCGGACACGACAGTCATTTCGATTTGCTCAGGCGCTCTTCTTGCTGGCGAAGCAGGGTTGTTCGATGGTCTTAGCTGCACGACCCACGCAGACTGCATTGAGGAACTGCGCCGGATTGCGCCGCTGTCTCAGGTCGTTGAAAACCGCTTGTTCGTCCAGAGTGGAAAACGCTTCTCCAGTGCCGGCATTTCAACCGGCATCGATCTTCTGCTGCATATCGTTTCGCAGATGACATCACCCTCTGTGGCTACGCGCATTGCCAAGACCATGGTGATTTACCTGAGACGCAGCGGTAATGATCCACAAATTTCCCCGTGGTTTACCGGCCGCAACCATATCCATCCCGCCATTCACAGGGTTCAGGACAGGGTCATGGCGGAGCCTGCAAACAACTGGAGGCTCGAGGAACTGGCCGATGTCGCCGCACTCAGCGAACGCCATCTATCCCGTCTGTTTCGCGACCACGCCGGCATGGGCGTGATCGATTACGTCAACCTCATGCGGATCAATCTTGCCCGCGAAATTCTCAGTCATACGCGTCTCGGCATGGAAGCCATTGCCGAGAAAGCAGGGTTTTCCTCGGCGCGGCATTTCAGGCGGGTCTGGCAGCAGCACAATACCCATTCACCCAGCCATTTTCGCCACCTGAAAGGTTAGGTTCGTTCCCCATCATTCGCACCGTGATGGAAACCATCAGCCGAATTGAATGGTTATCCCTGACTGCAGTTGCTAACTTCGCCCCGATTTTCAAAGCAATAGGGAGTTTCTCCGTGGAAAAACGCGCACTTGGCCGCACAGGTCTTTCCGTCGCCCCGATCGTATTTGGTGGCAATGTCTTCGGTTGGACGGCGGATGAAAAAACATCCTTCCAGCTTCTCGATGCTTTTTTCGACGCCGGTTTCAACGCCATCGACACGGCAGACGTGTACTCCGCATGGGTTCCAGGCCATCAGGGCGGCGAGTCCGAGGCGATCATCGGCAAATGGTTGAAACAGAGCTCCGTGAAGCGTGAAGACGCAGTAATCGTCACCAAGGTCGGCTTCGACAACAACGAACGCAAGACCGGCCTCAGCGCCGCGTGGATCGCGCAGGCCGTGGACGATTCACTACGCCGCCTTCAGACCGATTACATCGATCTCTATCTCGCCCATAAACCAGACGCGGACGTGCCGCTGGAGGAGACGCTCAATGCCTTCGCCAAGCTGAAAGAACAAGGCAAGATTCGCTCCATCGGTTGCTCAAACTATGATGCCGCGCAGCTTCAGCAGTCGCTCGACGTCGCAGCCAAAACCGATCTGCCTCGTTACGATGTTCTTCAGCCAGAGTATAACCTCTACAACCGTGCCGCCTTCGAAGGCCCGCTGGCCGATCTCTGCGTCAGGGAAGACATCGGCGTCATCAACTATTACAGCCTTGCGGCGGGCTTCCTCACCGGCAAATATCGCAACAAGGCCGATACGGAGGGTGTTGCGCGCAGTTATCGTGTCGGCGAATACGTCAATGCTCGCGGCCTTGCGGTTCTCGGCGCCATGGACACCATTGCCGTGGAAACCGGTGCAAAGCTTGCAGACATCGCCCTGGCGTGGCTGCTGCGCAAACCGGCTGTGACGGCGCCGATTGCCAGCGCGACAAGCCTTTCCCAGCTTGAAAGCTTCAAGCGTGCCGTCAATCTCGACCTCACCGACGAGATGATGACGTTGCTCGACAAGGCTGGTGCGTGAAATGGCACTGACAATTCGTGATGCCCGCAGCCAGTATCATGCAGACTGGCTGCGGCTATGGGCTGATTATCTGGCCTTCTACAGGGTCAATCTCGCCGAGGATGTGACGGCTCATACCTGGGAGCGGATCATCGATCCCGCCTCGCGGGTCTCCATGCGCCTTGCGGTGCTGGATGATAAACCCGTCGGTTTTGCCATTCATCATTTCCACGACTCGACTTGGGTCAAGACGCCGGACTGTTATCTGGAGGATCTGTTTATTGACGAAACGATCCGCGGAAAGGGTATCGGGCGCGCGCTGATGGACGATCTGATTGCCATCTGCAAGGAAAAAGGCTGGTCTCGACTCTATTGGCACACCAATGAAGACAACGCCCAAGCCCGCAAGCTTTACGACAGCTACGTGAAGAGCGACGGGCACATCCGCTATCGCGTCAAGTTTTGATCTAGGCCTTGTAGCGGAAAAAATCCACAAAAGCCCTCAGCGCCGGACGCATCTGCCGGCGCGAGGGATAATAAATGTAGAAGCCGTCAAAGGGTGCACACCAGTCGCCCAGCACACGGACAAGTCTGCCCGCCTTGATATCCTCTTCGATGCGCTGTTCGAAAACGAAGGCAAGGCCTGCCCCGTCAATGGCGGCGCGGCGGATGAGGCTCTGATCTGACAGGATCAGTGGCCCTTGCACATCCACCACCAACGACCGCCCGTCCTTTTCCAATTCCCAGCGATAGATCCGACCACTGGAAAACCGACGGCGGATACAGCGATGCTGCATCAAATCACGGGGATGAAGTGGCACGGAATGATTGTCGAAATAGCCGGGTGACGCGACAATTGCGCCGCGCCACGGACCGCTGGCACGCACGGCAATCATATCCGCCTCCAGATTTTCACCCAACCGCAGGCCCGCATCAAACCCTTTGGCAACGATGTCTTCAAACCGGTCGTCGGTGGAGATTTCCAGCGCGATGTCAGGATAAAGACCGAGAAACTCGCTGATGCGCGGCATCAGCAGATCTTCCGCCGCAAGGCGTGGTAGTGTGACGCGTAACGGCCCGGCGGGGCGGCCGCCATGCTCGGCAAGCGTATCGATGACCGCATCGATATCGGCCAAGGCGGGGGCCAGCGTCTCCAGCAAACGCCTCCCCTCCTCTGTGGGCGAAACGCTGCGTGTGGTGCGGTGCAGAAGGCGTAAACCCAGGCTTTCTTCCAGCGTCGAGACTGCATGGCTGACAGCGGATGGTGCGATGCCAAGTTCGGCAGCGGCCTTGCGGAAGCTGCGACCTTCGGCGACGGCAGCCAATACGGCCAGTTGCGATAGCTGAATGCGGTTCATTGTTCTATTATTTAGAACAACCTGCCCGGATTTACAGCGATTATTTTTAGCGCTGCGGGACGCTAATTTGACGTCACGCCCTCACGACAGGGCGGCTCCTTTGTGGAAGGACGAACAGATGAAAAAAAGAATTCTTGGAAACAACCTCTCCGTATCGGCACTTGGCCTCGGCTGCATGGGCATGACCCATGCCTACAGCCCGGCTGGCGATGAGAACAGCGCCATTGCCACGCTGCACCGTGCCGTCGAACTCGGGGTTACCTTTTTCGACACCGCCGAAGTTTACGGCCCCTATAACAACGAGATCCTTGTCGGCAAGGGCTTGAAGCCCTACCGCGATCAGGTTGTCATCGCTACCAAGTTCGGCTTCAAGATCGATGCCACCAAACCTGCAGGGCAGATGATGGTGGGTACCGACAGTCGCCCCGAGAACGTGCGCGCTGTTGCGGAAGCATCGCTCAAGCGCCTTGGCGTTGATGTCATCGACCTCTTCTACCAGCATCGCGTCGATCCGAACGTCCCGATCGAGGATACGGTGGGCGCCATGGCAGAACTCGTTCGTGAGGGGAAGGTCAAACATCTCGGCCTTTCGGAAGCAAGCGCCGAAACGCTTCGCAAAGCACACTCAGTTCACCCGATCGCCGCGATCCAGAGCGAATACTCGTTGTGGACCCGCGATGTGGAGGAAAACGGCGTGCTGGATACCTGCCGCGAACTGGGCATCGGTTTTGTGCCGTTCAGCCCTTTGGGTCGGGGCGTCCTGACCGGCGCACTGAAGAAACTCGACGGGCTGTCGGATAATGATTTCCGTCGCTCCCTGCCGCGCTTCCAGGCGGAGAATTTCGATGCAAATCTGGCGCTCGTTTCGCTGCTGGAAGAAATGGCTGCCGAAAAAGGTGTGACTGCCGGTCAACTGGCGCTCGCCTGGGTCATGGCGCAGGGCGATTTCATCGTGCCGATCCCCGGCACCACCAAGATCGCCAATCTGGAAACCAACGTCGCTGCCGCAGATATCACGCTGACGAATGACGAAAGCCGCAAACTCGGTGAGCTTCTCTCGCCATCCAGGGTGGCCGGTGGACGATATCCGGAACAACTTTCCAAGATGACAAGCCGATAAATCATCGGGCCAAGTCACTTGGCTCCAATAAAAAAGCCGCGGACATTGCGTCCGCGGCTTTCTTTCATTGATTGACTTCGGCTCAGGCGCGCAACACGCCGCCCGTCGTCTTCTCGACGTTGCCGACGATCTTTGCGGTCAAGGCTTCGAAATCCTCATCCGTCAGGGTCTTGTCGACCGGCTGGATTTGAACCTCGATGGCGATCGACTTCTTGTTTTCACCAAGGGATGCGCCCTCGAAAACGTCGAACACATTCACGCCGGTCACCAGCTTGCGGTCTGCGCTGGTTGCCGCCTTGATGATGGCACCAGCCTCAACCGACTTGTCGACCACGAAAGCGAAATCGCGCTTCACCGCCTGGAAAGGCGAAAGATCAAGCGCAGGCTTGGTACGCGTCGGCTTCTTCTTCGGCTCGGCCATTGCATCGAGATAAATTTCGAAACCGGCATAAACGCCTGACACATCCAGTTCGCCAAGCGTCTTCGGGTGGAATTCACCGAAGTAACCGAGAATGACCTTCGGGCCCATCTTGATCGTGCCTGAACGGCCCGGATGATACCAACCCGGTGCACCGGCTTCGATCTGGACATTGGCCATTGGCAGGCCGCAGGCTTCAATCACGGCCAAAGCATCAGCCTTGGCATCATAGACGTCGACCGGCTTGCCGCCACCTTTGGCAGCGTTGGACCACATACGCCCCGCACCAGCCAGCGATGCCGTGCCGCGGCGAACGCCGCCAGCTACACGACGCTGAGTTTCGGGCGTATCGCCCTCATAGGTGCCGGAGACCTCAAAGATCGCCACATCACCATAACCCTTATCGGCATTGCGCTGAGCAGCCGTTAACAAGCCTGGCAGCAGCGAAGGCCGCATGTCGGACATATCGGCGGCAATCGGGTTGGCGAGCTTCAATGCGGGCAAACCGCCACCGAACAGTTTTGCCTGTGCCTCAGGAATGAAGGACCAGGTCACGGCTTCCAGCATGCCACGGCTTGCCAGTGCGCGCCGCGCAGTGCGGGTGCGGATCTGCAGCGTGGTCAGGATGCGGCCATTGACGGCGCCGAAGCTTTCCAGCGGCTCTGGCTTGATGTTGTCCACGCCATGAATGCGCATGACCTCTTCAACGAGGTCAGCCTTGCCGTCCACGTCCGGGCGCCATGACGGAACCGAAACCTTGACACGCTCGCCAGAACCTTCGACGGCAAAGCCGAGGCCTTTGAGAATGGTCAAGCTTTCTTCGGTCGAAACTTCCAGACCGGTAAGGCGCTTGACTTCGGAAAGCGGGAAGTCAACCACCTTGGGCTGGTAGCCCTTGTAACCGACAACCTTGGCTTCGCCGGCAACGCCACCGCAAAGTTCCAGCACCAGTTGCGTCGTGCGCTCCAGACCCGGAACCATATATTCCGGATCGACGCCACGCTCGAAACGGTAGCGTGCATCGGTGATGATACCGAGCGAGCGGCCTGTTTTGGCAATGTTGATCGGGTCCCAAAGCGCGGATTCGATCAGTACGTCAACGGTGTTCTCATCGCAGCCGGAGTGTTCGCCACCCATGACGCCGCCGATGGATTCCAGACCGTTATCGTCAGCGATGACCACATTGGCAGGGCCGAGCTTGTATTCACGCTGGTCGAGCGCGAGGATGGTTTCACCCTCTTTCGCACGGCGCACGACGAGGTCGCCCTTGACCTTGGCGGCGTCGAAGACGTGCATCGGACGACCCTGATCGAAGGTCATGTAGTTGGTGATGTCCACCAGAGCATTGATCGGACGGAGACCAATGGCGGAAAGGCGTGCCTGCATCCACTTCGGGCTCGGGCCATTCTTGACGCCACGCACGATGCGCAGCGAAAAACCTGGGCAGAGCGCCGCATCGTCCAGTTCCAGCTTCACGTCGACCGACGTGTTGCCTTCGACCTTGAAGGACGGCGCGGACGTGGTCTTGAGTGTACCGAGGCCAGATGCCGCCAGATCGCGGGCAATACCGAAGATCGAGGTGCAGTCCGGGCGGTTCGGCGTCAGGTTGATCTCGATGACCGGATCGTCGAGACCGGCATAAGACGCGAATGACGTGCCGACAGGCGCATCTTCCGGCAGGTCGATGATGCCGTTGTGATCCTCGGAAATGTTGAGCTCTTTTTCCGAGCACATCATGCCGTGGCTTTCGACACCACGGATCTTGCCAACCGACAGCGTGACATCGATGCCCGGAACATAGGTGCCCGGACGTGCCAACGCACCGACGAGACCGGCGCGCGCGTTTGGCGCACCGCAGACGATCTGCACCGGCTTGCCGTCACCCGCATCAACGGAAAGAACCTTGAGACGGTCGGCTTCAGGATGTTTTTCAGCCGTCAGAACCTTGGCGATCACGAACGGCTTGTAAGCCGCCTTGTCGTCGACATCCTCGACCTCAAGACCGATGGCGGTCAGGCGCTCGCAGATCTGTTCCAGAGAGGCATCGGTTTCAAGATGCTCTTTCAGCCAGGAGAGTGTGAATTTCATGTATCTTGCTCCTCGACTTAACCGATCAAACGCTCAGACCGCCGAACAGCGTCGGCATATCGAGCGGGCGGAAGCCGTAGTGGTTCATCCAGCGAACATCGGCGTTGAAGAAATCGCGCAGGTCCGGCATGCCGTATTTCAGCATGGCGATGCGGTCGAGACCCATGCCCCAGGCAAAACCCTGGTACTCGTCCGGGTCCAAACCACCGGCGCGCAGAACATTTGGATGCACCATGCCGCAGCCAAGGATTTCCATCCAGTCGTTGCCTTCACCGAACTTGACGATAGGACCGGAGCGATCACACTGGATATCGACTTCGAAGGACGGTTCCGTGAAGGGGAAGAAGGACGGGCGGAAACGCATGACGACGCTGTCCACCTCAAAGAAGGTCTTGCAGAACTCTTCGAGAATCCAGCGAAGGTTGCCGACATGCGCCTTCTTGTCGATCACAAGGCCCTCAACCTGATGGAACATCGGCGAGTGGGTCGCGTCCGAATCCTGGCGATAGGTCTTGCCTGGAATGACGATGCGGATCGGCGGCTTCTGGCTTTCCATGGTGCGCACCTGAACCGGCGAGGTGTGTGTGCGCAGCACCTTGCGCTCACCCTTTTCATCCGGCTGGAAGAAGAAGGTGTCGTGCATTTCGCGGGCCGGATGCCCCTCAGGGAAGTTCAGTGCCGTGAAGTTGTAATAGTCCGTCTCGATATCCGGGCCTTCGGCAATGGAGAAACCCATATCGGCGAAAATGGCGGTGATTTCATCGACGATCTGGCTGATCGGATGAATGCGACCGCGTTCTGCAGGCGACTGGCGAACAGGAAGGCTGACATCGACCGTTTCAGCCTGAAGACGCGCGGCAATGGCTGCATCCTTCAGGGCGCTCTTGCGTTCGCCGATCAGGTCGGTGATTTCGTTCTTGAGCTGGTTGATGGCGGCGCCGCGTGTCTGGCGCTCTTCCGGGGTCATCGAGCCAAGCGTCTTGAGAAGCTCCGAAACCGAGCCCTTCTTGCCCAGTGCGGATACGCGCACGGCCTCGATAGCCGCCTCATCTGCAGCAACGGCGATCTCCGACATCAATTGCGATTTCAAGGTATCAAGTTCAGTCATTTTTTCCTGCCTCGCCGAGAGCTTTCCCGGCGGCTTCGGGTTTCACAGCATTCATCAGATAGTCGGTCGCCATGATAAAGCGTCGCAGATCACTACCCATCCGTACGCGCCCAATCAACCGGGCAAGGGGTAAAAATCGCCCGAGAATCTCGACCAGACGGCGTAATTCCTCAACGGTGGCGGCGGGCGCGTTTCTGTACCAGCCGGCAAAGGCCGCATCACAGGTTGCCGAAGAATTGCAGGCGCGTGTAGCGACCTGCAAAAAGAGCAGCCAGACATCACGCGCCTGCGCTGTCTGAAGTGGCATGACATCCTGTGGACGTTCTTCGAAATCCATGAAACCGACACGGTCGTTTTCAAGGAAGAAGTCTCGAACATGCGGTCGACCGTGGCAGAGGTCGGCGGCATGCAGTTCCCCGAGTGCCGTGGCGGATTTGACCAGCAACGCGTCATGGTCCTGCGGAGCCCTGCCCTTCAATCCATCCATCCGTTCAGCCAGCGTCTGGCCTACGTCGCCAAGCACAACGGCGGTCTTGGAGGAATAAATGATCGGGGGGACCGGAAAACCCTTGGCCCTGAACACCTGCATCGTTTCGATCTCGCGGCGCATCAAACCCGCACCATCCAGAGGGGGCGACGGACGCATGAAGGTGTAAGGCAGCAGCTTGGCAAGAAAGCTCTGAAGCTTGATCCACGCGGACAGTTTTTCCGTGCCGTGGCGCTTTATCCAGACCGTGAGGCTGGGCAGTTGCAGCTTTTGAATACGCCCCTTGCTCTGCAAGAGGGCCTGCATCAGGGCCGCAATATCTGCGTCCCCCAGATGAACATGAAAACCTTCGGCCTTTTCCGTCTCGCTTGCGGCACCCAACATGTCTTCTGCCCCGCCCAACCCAAAAATAAAAAACCCGCGCCGGTGTACCGGCGCGGGTTTCAAATGAACAACAGATTGTCCGCGCCGTAATTACTTTACAGCGGATTCAAACTCGTTGGTCGTACCAGCATCCTTGAGGTACTCAAGAGCCTTCTTCGCTGCTTCAACGAGCGCGCCGAATGCTGCCGGCTCATGGATAGCCATGTCGGACAGAACCTTGCGGTCAACTTCGATGCCAGCCTTGTTCAGACCGTCGATGAAGCGGCCGTAGGTCAGGCCGAATTCGCGAACAGCAGCGTTGATACGCTGGATCCACAGAGCGCGGAAGTTGCGCTTGTTGACCTTACGGTCGCGATAAGCGTACTGCTTGGAACGATCCACAGCAGCCTTTGCTGCGCGGATGGTGTTCTTGCGGCGGCCGTAGAAGCCCTTGGCTGCCTTGAGTGTCTTGGTGTGCTTGGCGCGGGAAGTTACGCCACGTTTTACGCGTGCCATGTCATGATCTCCTTAAAGTGTCCAAAAATGCGGAAAAGTCTTAGAGACCGTTCGGCAGGTAGTTCTTGACGACCTTTTTGCCGTCAGCTTCGGCGAGAACCATGGTTCCACGCGCGTCGCGAATGAACTTGTTGGTACGCTTGATCATGCCGTGGCGCTTGCCGGCAGCAGCTGCAACAACCTTGCCGGTTGCAGTGATCTTGAACCGCTTCTTGGCAGCGGACTTCGTCTTCATCTTGGGCATTTTGCTACTCCATTTTTTGTATGAACCAGGCAGACGAGGCCAGGTTTCAAGCATTAAGAACGGCCTCGGCATGCCCTGCCGGACCGTTCGGAACGCGCGCTTATAACCGCAGTTATGGAAAAGCGCAACGGGGAATAAAAACTTCCCCGCAAGGATGCCGTATTACTTCGGCGCAAGCACCATCATCATCTGACGGCCTTCCAGCTTCGGCTCGGCTTCCACCTTGGCGATGACCTGGGTATCTTCCTTAACCTGCAGGAGAAGCTTCATGCCGAGTTCCTGGTGGGCCATTTCGCGGCCACGGAACTTCAGCGTTACCTTCACCTTGTCGCCGTCTTCAAAGAAACGACTCATCGCCTTCATCTTCACCTCATAGTCATGGGTGTCGATGTTGGGGCGCATCTTGATTTCCTTGACCTCAACGATCTTCTGTTTCTTGCGCGCTTCAGCGGCCTTTTTCTGGGTCGCGTACTTCAGTTTACCGAGATCGAGGATCTTGCACACCGGCGGTTCAGCGTTCGGCGAAATCTCAACGAGATCGAGACCGGCCTCCTCCGCCAGTTTCAATGCCTGATCCGTCGGCATCGCGCCGAGGTTCTGGCCCTCTTCATCAATAAGCTGAACTCTGGGAACCCGAATTTCCCGGTTGGAGCGCGGGCCCTCCTTGACGGGGGCATCGGCTTTGAAAGGTCTGCGAATGGTCGTATTCTCCTGATCTGTTTCTGGATCACGTCAGCAAAAAACAGCTTGTTCAGTTGCAAGCGGCGGAAATGTCGTTATTGCCGCGGCGAAGTCAATAGCATATCTGCCCGAAAAGATCACCTGTTGTCACGGTTTTTGCAAATCTGCCGCCGTTGTTGCACCAAAATCAGGAGAATCACATTTCCATGGCCGAACACACTGCCGAATTCGTCACTATTGGTACCGGCGACGATGCTCGTGATATCGCGTTTATCTATAGTCCCGCGACATCAAACCCGCAAGCACCGACACTTGTCTGGCTCGGCGGCTATCGTTCCGACATGTCGGGAACAAAGGCGGTCGAACTGGATCGCTTTGCGGCAGAAAACGGCATTGCCTGCCTTCGCCTGGATTATTCCGGCCACGGTGCATCCGGCGGCGACTTCAATAAGGGCACAATTTCCCGCTGGCTTGGAGAAGCGCTTGACGTCGTTCGTCATGTCGCACCCGAGCGTGCTATGTTGATCGGTTCGTCGATGGGCGGCTGGATTGCACTTCGCATGGTCGAGGAACTGCGCAAAGCTGGCGGCTCTCCCACTGTTGCAGGCATGGTTCTGATTGCACCTGCGCCCGACTTTACCGCCGAGCTGATCGAACCCGGCCTTTCGGATGCGGAAAAGGCCTCGCTTGAGGAGAAAGGCTATTTCGAGGAACATTCCGAATATAGCCCCGAGCCGAATATCTTCACTCGCGCACTGATTGACGACGGTCGAGACAATCGGGTGCTCAAGGGCATCATCACCACGGGCTGCGCGGTGCACATTCTGCAAGGCATGCAGGACCCCGACGTCCCCTATCAGCATGCCCTGAAATTGCTTGAACACCTGCCGGCTGACGACGTTGTCCTGACGTTGATCCGCGATGGCGACCATAGACTGTCACGCCCGCAGGATATCGACAGGATGCTGGCCGCCGTCAAAAGCCTTGTATGATAGGCATTTCAGCAACGATCTTAACCATAATTCACGAGTCCCGTTGTTGAATGATTGCTAATGATTGACTCCCGCCCCTGAAGCCTCTTAACTTTTCGTTAAGAATTTAGGGACGGGTTTCATGATGAACGCACGACTGGCGCGTGCGCTGCTGTTTGCAGTTGCCGCCGGGTTTATGACTGCTGCCTCCGCATCTGCGGAGAACAAGGGAAGCCCTTCCATGGTGACGGGTGGCATTACTTCCCAGCCAATCGGCCATTACGAGTTCTGTCAGAAATACGCCGACGAGTGCAATATTCGCAGCAAGGTCACACCGCCGCCGCGCGTGACGGAATATGGCTGGGGCGTTGTTCGTGAAATCAACACCTCCGTTAACGCCACAATCGTGGCCATGACCGACCAGGAAATCTACGGCAAGGACGAAGTCTGGGAATACCCGACCACAGCAGGCGATTGCGAAGACTTCGTGCTTTTGAAACGCAAAAAGCTGATCGAAAAAGGGTTTGCCGTTTCGGACCTGTTGATCACTGTCGTCCGCAAGCCGGATGGAGAAGGTCATGCCGTTCTCACCCTTCGTACGACGGATGGAGACTTCATTCTCGACAACCTTTCGGATGATGTGAAGCTCTGGACGGATACCAACTATACCTATCTGAAGCGTCAGGCGTCGTTCAACACGGGCCGCTGGATCTCCATCGAGGACGGTCGCGACGTTCTGGTCGGCGCGCTGCGCTGATCACCACAACCACTCCGGAAAAAGCCCGCAGCATTGCGGGCTTTTTTGTTTATGCTGTACGGTTTGCCAATCAACCGTTGCCGATGATGATGCCTGCGGCCAGCACGAGCGAGCCGCCCAGCACGACCTGGAAGACGGCACGCAGGAACGGCGTTTCCATGAAACGGTTCTGGATGAAGGCAATCGCCCACAATTCGACGAAAACGACAACGGCCGCGATGGCTGTCGCCGTCCAGAAATGCGGAATGAGGTAAGGCAAGGCATGGCCGAGGCCACCGACCGCCGTCATGATGCCGGATGCCAGTCCGCGCTTGAACGGAGAACCACGGCCCGACAGCTTGCCATCATCATGCGCAGCTTCTGTGAAGCCCATGGAAATACCGGCACCCACAGAGGCTGACAGGCCGATCAGAAACGTCTGCCAGGTATCCTGCGTCGCAAAGGCTGCCGCAAAAATCGGAGCGAGCGTGGAGACGGAACCATCCATCAATCCGGCCAGGCCAGGCTGAACATAGGTCAGCAGGAACTGACGTTTGGAGGTCTGTTCTTCTTCCGAGCGTTCGTCATCGCCAAGATGCCGGTCTTCGAGCATACGCGCTATGTCTTCATGACCGCGCTCCGCTTCTGCCAGATCGCCCAGCAACTTGCGCGTCCCAGCATCAGTCGTGCGCTTCAACGCCTCGTCGTAAAAGCGGATTGCCTGCGCCTCCATCAATTCGGCCTGAGCACGAATTTTCTCAAGAGACAGGTTCTTCACCAGCCAATCCGGCGCTCTTTCGTAAAAACCCCGGACATGCTCGCGCCGGATCAGCGGGATCGTTTCTCCAAACCGCTCACGGTGCATGTCGATCAGAACATTGCGATGGCGCTGTTCGACATCAGCCATATCGTCGAACACTTTGGCCGACTGCGGATACTGCCCACGCAGATGGTCGGCATAAGACCGGTAAATTCGGGAATCGTCCTCCTCGGACGATATTGCGAGTGCCAGGATTTCCTGTTCGCTCAATGATAAGAACGGGCGTTTGGAAAGTGAAAAGAGACTGCGAAACATGAGAATGGCCTTTTTAGAATAATTCTAAATACAACTCTCCGCGCGCCAGATCAAGAATTTTTAGAATAATTCTAATATGGCGAAAGGTCGCATTGTGAATGGCTCAAATCCACCCTAAATTCCGCTGAAAGGAGAAAGCCATGCAGGAACGGTTCGACGCGAAAGCGGCACACAATGCGGAGATCCAGCACCGGGCAGAAGAGGCCATGGCGGCGATTGGAGTCGATGCCCAGTTTATCGACCTTCTGGTGGAAACCTTTTACGCGCGCGTTTTGCAGCATCCTACACTCGGTCCGGTTTTCGCCGCCCGCCTCGACGGACGCTGGCCGGAGCACATGGGAAAGATGAAACGCTTCTGGTCCGCGGTTGCCTTCAAGAACGGCGGTTATGGCGGCAAGCCTGTTCAGGCCCATGTTGGCGTGGAAAACATGACGGCAGAGCTATTCCCGCAATGGCTAGATCTGTTCTCCGCAACTTTGGCCGATATCGCCCCCAGTCGCGAGGCCCATGCGTGGTTTATGGAAACCGCTCAACGGATTGCCAGAAGTCTCACGCTTTCGCTGTTTTATAATCCGGCGCTGGACGATCCCGCCCTGAAAAAAGCACGTTCCTGACGATAATAGACGCCTGGCGATAGTATCGTCGCAACAATCTTCACGCGTGAAGCAAGCCGGGCGCAATTTTCAGAAATATCCTCTTGATGGCATCAAGGATAAATGATTAGTAGCCCTTGGGAGGCGTACCGTGCGGTTCGCCTGTAATTGACAGACGTACAAGGCTTATCGACATGGATCGCAGATCATTTATCCGCAAGGCAGGCGCAGTTGGCGCTGGTGTCACCGCAACTGCTCTCGCCGCTCCGGCTATTGCGCAGGAAAACCCCAAGATCACCTGGCGCATGACGTCCTCTTTCACCAAGGGGCTCGACATTCTTTTCGGCGCTGGCCAGACCGTCTCTGACCACGTCAAGGAAGCTTCCGGTGGCAACTTCGTCATTCAGCACTTTGCCGGCGGTGAAATCGTACCCGCGCTTCAGGCAGCCGATGCCGTAACGGCCGGAACCGTCGAAATGGCGCACACCTGCGCCTACTATTACGTCGGCAAGGACCCGACCTTTGCTCTCGGAACGTCCGTTCCTTTCGGTCTGAACGCGCGCCAGACCAACGCCTGGTTCAACCAGGCAGGTGGCAACGAACTGCTCAACGAGTTCCTCGCTGAGCACAACATCTACTCCATTCTGCTCGGCAACACCGGAGCGCAGATGGGTGGCTGGTTCCGCAAGGAAATCAATACTATCGACGACCTCAAGGGCCTGAAGATGCGTATCGCCGGCCTGACCGGCCAGGTCATGCAGAAGGTCGGTGTCACCCCGCAGCAGATCGCCGGCGGTGACGTTTATGCGGCGCTCGAAAAAGGCACGATCGATGCCACCGAATTCGTCGGCCCCTATGACGATCAGAAGCTCGGCTTCTACAAGGTGGCGAAGTATTACTACTACCCGGCATGGTGGGAAGGTGGCCCGGCTGTCCACGCCTTCGTGAACCTGCAGAAGTTCAACGAACTGCCGGAAAACTACAAGCGTATCCTCAAGGACGCCTGCGCAGCGGGCAGCGCTTCCATGCTGGAGCGCTATGACGCGCACAACCCGAAGGCATTGAAGGAACTGGTCGCGCAGGGCGCCATCCTGCGTCCGTTCAGCCAGGAAATCCTCGACGTTTGCCACAAGGCTGCACAGGAAACCTACGCCGAAATCTCTGCCAAGAACGAAAGCTTCAAGAAAATCTATGAAAGCCAGCAGGCTTTCAAGAAGGACGCTTACCTCTGGGCGCAGATCGCTGAATACACTTACGACACCTACATGATGATCCAGCAGCGCAACGGCACGCTGTAATCACGCATCTTCTGCCTGATCAAACGGTCATCCGGCTGGCTCCGGATGACCGTTTTTGTTGGGCGATACGAGTTTCCACAGTTCGCGCTCGCGCCAGGCAACCGGGCTCATGCCGGTTATCCGGCGAAATTCGCGGTTGAAGTTGGATTTCGTCTGAAACCCCGAAGACAACATGATCGCCGTGACCGATTGATCGGTTTCTTCGAGCTGACGGCAGGCTTCCCGGATACGAAGCTGATTGACATATTGCGATACGTTGATGCCAAGGGAACGGTTGATGGCGCCGGAAATCTGTCTGGCAGACAGGCCCAACCGGCGGGACAGTCGCGACAGGTTGAGATTTTCATCGCGATAAAATTTTTGCCCCTGCATGAGATTGTCGAGCTTCTCGAGAACCTCCCTGTCCTCTTCTGATGGAGTGGAATGGATCGGCGCTTCGAGCGTCGGCTCAGAGGCAAGCTGAGGCGCTTTGCTTTGTCCTGCGACAAGGGCCATCAGACCGATCAGCAACAAACCGAGAAGATTGGCATTGCTGACCAGCGCGGCCGCATTTTCCCCACGCGTCCATTCGAAATCAAGGAAGACCAGAAGATCGAAGGTCGCGGACAGGCACAGGGCGACGGCCGCAATCACCAGAGCCCTATGCGCCGAAGTGGCACTTGCAAACTGTGCCTCATCCAATCCATCCGGACCCTGTCGCGCCAGAAGCAGCAAGGCCACCGCGTAACCAACAAAGATCACAATCAGCGCGAAGTCGATCACGACAGGAAAAACGAAAAGCAGCGCGATCACGACCAAAGGCGACAACAGGAGGCCGCCCCACAGGATGTTCCGACTGGTGCCGCTCAGACCGATCAGCCCGTGAAAAGCAGAATAGGTCAAAGGTGGCAGGCAGGCCGCCAGAACCGGCAGAATGTAACGAACCTGCTCAACGCCGTATCCCCAACGCAATCCGACCAGAACTGACTGCAGAGCACAAAACGCAATCAAGGCGAGGAACGCCCTGTTGGCTTTCAGTTCGCTCCTGCTTCGCAGGAAGGAAATGAAAATCAGGACAAGAAGGAGCGCAACAACGAAGGGTAAAGGAATGAAAAGCACAGCAACATCCGCAAACGACCATAACATCCTTCTTGAACCAGATCGCGTTTGAGGACGACCTTGAACACGATCGAGGACGCATTTATCCGCGCAAAAGAGAAAACGGGAGCATTACTTTGTCAAACAGAGAGGCTCTCATGACACCGAAAAACATTCTTGCGGCCGTTTTCGCCGGTTCTCTTTTTTGCGGTCCGGCTTTTGCCGCCGATGCGGTTGGGCTGAAAATCATATCCGTGCCGTCGAAAGCGCGGGCAACGGATCTGGCAGTCACCGTCTGGTACCCAACGACAGGCAAGAACGGCACGCAGACGATGTCCGGCGACAATCGCATTTTTGAAGGCGCATCGGTTCTGGAAGGTGCCGAAATCAAAATAGGACAGTTCCCTCTGGTATTGATCTCTCACGGCTCCGGCTCGCGTGCGGAGGGCATGGCATGGATTGCAGCCAGACTTGCAAGCGAAGGCTTCATCGTGGCGGGCACGAACCATCCCGGCACCACCAGCGGCGATTCCACCCCGGCCGAAACCCCAAGAATCTGGGAACGGACTGATGATCTTTCGACACTCGTAACAGCACTGACATCCAGCAAGGATTGGACCGGTACCATCGATGCCGACAAGGTCGGCGTCCTCGGCTTTTCGCTCGGCGGCAGCGCAGCAATGGAAATCGCCGGCGCGCGCGCCGATCTCCAATCCTACATCAACTATTGCGACACCTTTGCCACCTCCATGGATTGCCAATGGTTTGCGGGCGGGCGTGGCTACAAGAATGAAGAGCAGATCGATGTCCCTAAGCTCGATCTCGGCAGCATCGATAAAACCCGTTTTGAACAGCAGAACCGCGACCCTCGCATTCGTTCGGCCGTGCTTGTCGATCCTGGTCTGGCACTGGCGTTCCAACCGGAAAGCCTTGAAAAGATCGACATTCCGCTGACCTTCATCAATCTCGGCAGCAAGGGGAAGATTCCACCTGCCGTGCTTGCCGATGAGCTCGCAGCCAGGGTACCCGGCTCCGTCTATGAACAGGTCGACGAAGCCGATCATTTCAGCTTCCTGCCCGTGTGCAAACCGGGCGCGGCAGCGTTCCTGAAATCTGTCGGCGAACGCGACCCTATCTGCGAACCGGCCGGCTTGCGTGATCGCAAGGATCTTCACGCAGAGCTGGAAACAAAGATCGTGGCAGCATTCAACCGGACACTGAAGCCGGGTCAGTGATTGAACCGATCCGCTTGTAAAAAAGGGTCGTGCCGCAATAGCTGCCGTCGGGAAAAAGTGCGTAATCGGGAATAACCCCAACGCGCTCCCAGCCGAAGCGAGGATAAATCGCTTCGGCATCGCTGCCGGTGGCGGTATCGAGAACAAGAAGGCTGCGACCAAGATCAGCTGCTTCTTTTTCCACGGCCTCCATGAGCTGGCGCGACAGGCCAAGCCCACGCGCAGAGCGATGTACGAGCAACTTCATCAGATCGCCGCGATGGGGCTGGTTCGGCTTCGATGCGAGCCCGATCTGGACCGTTCCAACCACCTTGCCTTCGACTTCCGCCACCACATGAATCGTGCCGCCATTGGCGACGGCATCCGCCACAGAACGCCAGAAGGGTTCCGCATCCACCGGTGTAAATGGCAGCATGAAGCCGACGGATGCCCCGCCATTCACACAGTCCGAAAGAACTTCACACAGATCGGGCAACGCGGCGATCGTTTCCTGCGCGTTCAAAACACGAATGCTGACCATAAAAACTCCAAAAAAATCAGCGGGATTTGCGATCCAGCACCACTGCGTAACGTGCGGCGATGCTGGATGAATTATGAAATATGTGTCCCTCGCCAACAGGCATGAAAAGGCAGTCACCGGGCTCCAGGCGGTGGGTCTCTCCGCCCGTCGTCATCTCCAACGTGCCCTCGAACACCCAGACATATTGCGTCATGCCGCGGCTTGCCGCGTGCGGCGGAAAGCTGACACGCGCACCGGCCGGAAACTCGACCTCGACAATGTCGACGTCTGAGCCGACACGAGGCGGCGAAATCGCGCGGCGGACATACCCCGTTTCAGGGTCTTTCCAGAGCGGCTGTTCGCACCGTCGCACCAGAGGAGACACCACGTCTTCGTCTTCAGCGAAAAAGCCGGAAAGGGACAGTCCAAGCGCCGAGCAAATGCGGGCAAGCAGTGAGGCGGTCGGGCTCGCCTCGCCGCGTTCTATACGCGAAATCATCGCGCGGCTGACGCCGGATGAAGAGGCAAGCTGGTCCAGCGTCAGACTGTTCCGTGAGCGCAGCAATTTGATGCGCTCACCGATAGACCGTTCAAGGATGTCATCTTCGTTTTCCATTATGTGAAAATTACACTCTCACATAATGGAGTCAACATCCATCATAATAGAAAACGGCTTAGGCCCCGACCTGAGCAATCCAGTCATTCAGGTTGTAGTAGTTGGTCACACGGGCCACTTTTCCATTCTTCAGTTCGAAGAAGGCTCCGGCTGGCAGGACGTATTTTTGGCCGTTGGCTTCCGGCAGGCCTTCATCCGTTACAAGGTATTCGCCGTTCACAACGAATTCGGCCGACGCGCGCTTGCCATCCTCTGCAGCCATGATGACCATGTCCGTGAGGGCTTCCTTGTAGCAACGGTTCATGTGATCCATGAAGGAGGCAAAGGCTGCCTTGCCCGCCTGTCGCTCACCCTGATTGATATCATGCACGACATCGTCAGTGAGCAGCGCCAGAAACGCCTCCATGTCCTGACGGTTGAAGGCATCGTAATAGGCACGAATGGTCTCACTAGCGGTCATCATCTTCTCCGTTCAATGCTTGCGCAGGTTTCCCATGACGGTATAACCAGCGGAAACGAAAGTGAAAATGCCCATGACCGTCGAAATCAAGTCTCTTTCCGGCATTGATGCCGTTCCCTATTTTGATGACCTTGCGCATCTGCGCATTACAGTGTTCCGCGCCTTCCCCTATCTTTACGACGGGACGCTGGAACACGAACGCGAATATCTGGCGACCTATGCGCAGGCCGAGGGTGCCGTTTTCGTGCTGGCACTGGACGGCGACAAGGTGGTGGGCATGTCCACAGGCATGCCCATGGCTGTCGAAACCGAAGAGGTCAAGGCTCCCTTCATTGCCGCCGGATACGATCCCGAGCGCATTTTCTATTTTGGCGAAAGCGTGCTTCTGGACACGTATCGTGGCCAGGGTGCCGGCGTGCGTTTCTTCGAAGAGCGGGAAGCCCACGCAAAACGGCTTGGTGGTATCGAATGGTGCACGTTCTGTGCTGTCGAGCGCCCGGACAACCATCCACGCCGGCCTGCAGATTATGTGCCGCTCAACGCTTTCTGGGAAAAGCGCGGTTATCGCCATCACCCCGAACTGCACACCACATTTACCTGGCAGGACCTGGACGAGACGAGCAAAAGTTCAAAACCGCTGTCCTTCTGGATGAAGAGAATTGCCCCATGACCAGACTTGCCGCCAGCCAGTATGCCATTGAACTGATCGAGACATGGGACGCCTATGCCGCGCATCTTTCGGCAATTGTGCGGGAGGCCAAGGACAAGGGAGCTGAACTTCTGCTTCTGCCGGAATATTCCGCGATGACGCTGACCGGACAGTTGCCGCCTGAGGCACGCTCGGATCTGCACCGTTCCATCGAGGAGATACAGCCGCTGATCCCTTCATGGGTCGAGCTTTGCGAGGAACTGGCCCGGCAACATCAGATTCTCTTTCAACCGGGCAGCGCTCCGGTCAAGGACAACGATGGAAAATTCCGCAACCGCGCCTGGCTGTTCGGACCCGATGGCCTCATCGGATATCAGGACAAGCAGATCATGACGCGCTTTGAGCGCGAGCAATGGAACATTCACGGTGGTACCGAAGGGCTCAAGGCCTTTGACACGGCACTTGGCAAGCTTGGCATCCTTATCTGCTACGACAACGAGTTCCCGATGCTAGGCCGCAAGCTGGCCGAACTCGGTGTGGAACTGGTGCTGGCGCCGAGTTGCACCGATACGCTGGCGGGGGCTTACCGGGTGCGTATTGGCGCTCAGGCACGGGCGCTGGAAAACCAGTATGCCGTACTCTCCTCCCCCACAGCGGGAGAAGCACCCTGGTCGCCGGCCGTCGATGAAAATCGCGGTCGTGCGGCGCTTTATGTGCCCTCGGATTACGGCATGCCGCCGTCCGGCATCGTGGCGGAAAGCGAGAGCGATGCGGTGATGGAAAGTTCGTTGCTCGTGGTCGATATCGACCTTGCCACAGTGGCAAAACTGCGGACCGAGGGGCAGGTCGCCACCCGCCGCGACTGGCCAGAGCAATTCCAGGGATGAAAAGCCCATTTTAAAGGGCTTTTAACCAAATTCCCGCTTTGCGGCATCACAAGCCCCTGCTATAGCGCGGAACATGAGCACAAATTCGACCCGCACGCCCCTGGACCATATCCGCAACTTCTCGATCGTTGCCCACATCGATCACGGCAAATCGACGCTGGCCGACCGGTTGATCCAGTCGACGGGCGGCCTTGCCGAACGTGATATGTCGGAACAGGTTCTCGACTCGATGGATATCGAGCGCGAGCGCGGCATTACCATCAAGGCCCAGACCGTGCGCCTGCACTACAAGGCGAACGACGGCGAAACCTATGTGCTGAACCTCATTGACACCCCCGGTCACGTCGACTTCGCCTATGAAGTCTCGCGCTCGCTGTCGGCCTGTGAAGGTTCGCTGCTCGTCGTCGACGCCAGCCAGGGCGTGGAAGCGCAGACCCTAGCCAACGTTTATCAGGCCATCGACAACAATCATGAGCTGGTGACGGTCCTCAACAAGATCGACCTGCCTGCGGCCGAACCGGACCGCATCAAGGAGCAGATCGAGGAAGTCATCGGCATCGACGCCTCCGATGCGGTGCTCATCTCCGCCAAGACCGGTCTTGGCATTCCCGATGTCCTGGAAGCCATCGTCCAGAAGTTGCCTGCGCCGAAAAGCGCGGAAGGCGAAAAAGGCCCGCTCAAGGCGCTGCTGGTCGATAGCTGGTACGACACCTATCTCGGCGTCATGGTTCTGGTGCGCGTCATCGACGGCGTACTGGCCAAGGGCCAGCAGATTCGCATGATGGGTACGGGCGCAAAATACAGCGTCGAGCGCGTTGGCGTGCTGACACCGAAGATGGTGAATGTCGATTCACTCGGCCCTGGCGAGATTGGCTTCATCACCGCATCGATCAAGGAAGTCGCCGATACGCGCGTTGGTGACACCATCACCGACGACCGTCGCCCGACGGAAAAGGCTCTGCCAGGCTTCAAGCCCGCACAGCCGGTTGTTTTCTGCGGCCTGTTCCCGGTTGACGCTGCGGATTTCGAAGATCTGCGTTCGGCCGTGGGCAAGCTGCGTCTCAACGATGCGTCGTTCTCGTTCGAAATGGAAAGCTCGGCAGCCCTCGGCTTCGGTTTCCGCTGCGGTTTCCTGGGGCTTCTGCATCTGGAAATCATTCAGGAACGTCTTGAGCGCGAGTTCAACCTCGATCTCGTCGCAACAGCACCGTCGGTCGTCTACCAGATGAGCCTGACGGACGGTAGCGAGAAGGAACTTCACAACCCGGCAGACATGCCGGATGTAGTGAAGATCGATGAAATCCGCGAGCCGTGGATCAAGGCAACCATCCTGACCCCAGATGACTATCTCGGTGGCATTCTGAAGCTGTGTCAGGACCGTCGCGGCATTCAGACGGAGCTGACCTATGTCGGCACCCGTGCGATGCTGACCTATGAACTGCCGCTCAACGAAGTGGTATTCGACTTCTACGACCGCCTGAAATCCATCTCGAAGGGTTATGCCTCCTTCGATTACAACATCATGGATTACCGTCCGGGCGATCTCGTCAAGATGTCGATCCTCGTCAACGGCGATCCGGTCGATGCGCTTTCCATGCTCGTTCACCGCTCGGCTGCCGACCGTCGCGGACGCGGCATGTGCGAGAAGCTGAAAGAGCTGATCCCGCCGCACATGTTCCAGATCCCGATCCAGGCTGCCATCGGCGGCAAGGTGATTGCGCGTGAAACCGTTCGCGCGCTGCGCAAGGACGTGACGGCCAAGTGCTACGGCGGCGACGCCACCCGCAAGCGCAAACTTCTGGACAAGCAGAAGGAAGGCAAGAAGCGCATGCGCCAGTTCGGCAAGGTCGAAATTCCGCAGGAAGCCTTTATCGCTGCACTGAAGATGAACGACGAATAAGAGCGGAAGCTCTCATCGAAACGTCATTCGGGGAGGCTTGTTACCTCCCCTTTTCGTTTCCGGTGGGTTCGGTCTCACGCGTGCAACTTTGCACCCTTCGTAATCTTGTCGACGATCTTTTTATCGGCACGTATGGCTAAACCGACCACCTTGGCGGTCTCCGGAGAGAACTCCGAAAAGACCTGCCGATTGGCTGCGTCGTGGCCGGTGGAAAACATTTCCTCGATATAGAGCGAGGTCGTGACCTCACGCTCAAGCGAACGGCCGTGGATTTTTCGCAGAGTTTCCTGATCCGCTGCGGTGACCACGACAGGCTGTACGGACAGGGGATTATAGACGTTGCCCGCGCCATCGCGATATGGTTCACCGATGACCTCGGGCGTCTGGGCGACAATTCCAGACATCAGAAATGCGGTAACATTCAGTTTTTGCCACGCGGCAAGGTCATCTCGAAGGACAATGGCGATCTTGGTGTCAAACATGCGAATTCAATCCGGTTGCGGTTATCAAAGAGAACCGATCCTAGAACCGCAAGACGATGCCGATCTTGAACGTTCGTGCAGTTTCGAGGGCATTGTTCGTGCGCCGACCAGCGAAGGGATCGAGCGCATCGATGCCCGGTTCCGTGGCAACGCATACTCTCCGCATCGTCACGACACCTATGCGCTGGGTGTGACGATTTCCGGTATTCAAACCTTTTCCTATCGTGGGGCATCGCGCTTCAGTGCACCCGGCAACATCATTGTCCTGCATCCGGACGAGATTCATGATGGAGGCGCCGGCACAGAGGAAGGTCTGCACTACCGGATGCTGTATCTGCCGCCGGAATGGATGATCGCGGCTTGTGACCATTATCGCGCCCTTCCCTTTGCAAGAAGCCCGGTCATCGAGGATGAGGATTTCCGTCACTGCCTTGTCGACGCACTGGGCAATCTCGATCTCGAACCGACTGACCTGCAGCTTAGCGATTGGCAATCTCGCCTCGCAGACCACCTCTGGAAACACGCTGACGCAAAGGTCAAAAGAAGCAAACGGGTTGATCATGCAGCGATGTTGCGCTGCCGCGATTATCTCTTCGAAAACAGCCATCGTATCGTCAGTTCCGAAGACCTTGAGACAATCAGCGGTCTGGATCGCTTCACACTGTCGCGCCAGTTCCGGGCGCTGTTTTCGACAAGCCCGCACCGCTATCTCATCATGCGGCGACTGGAGAAGAGCAAAACGATCATGGCGACGGGGGCTGGCCTGGCAGAAACGGCGTTTTCATGCGGTTTCGCAGACCAGGCCCATTTCACCCGTCACTTCAAAAGCGCTTTTGGCATCACGCCGGGTCGCTGGCTGAGCCTTACCTCACACTGAACCGTCGTCACACATTCGGGAACATCAGGGAACGGTGGGTGGATGCACCGGCCATTGCGCCATCGCCAACGGAAAGCGCAACAGAACTCGCCGCGCGGGCAATGTCTCCGCAGGCAAAGATGCCCGGCGCTGTGGTCTGCTTCATGGCATCCGTTGCAATCGATGCGCCCATGGGTCCATCCTCAAGGGCACAACCGAGTTTGGCGATCCAACGCGCGCTAATACGCATGATCGGCTGTGTGAAAAGCCCGTCCATGACGATGCGCCTGCCGTCTGCAAGCAAGATATCCGCAGCACCTGCAATTTCGGCAATCCTGGTTTCGTCCAGTGCGGTTCCCCTGCTGGCAAGATGAGCCCGCTGGTCCATGTCGGGCGTGAAAACACCATTGGTAAACAGCGTCGTCTCCCCCCAGTCCGGCAACATCAACGCGTGGTGCATGGCAAGCGAAGACGCCGCAATCACACCGATCCGACCCCTGTCGAGTTCATAACCATGGCAGTAAGGGCAATGAAAAATTGTCTGGCCCCAACGTTCCTTCAAGCCCGGAATTTCTGGCAGCTCATCCGTAACACCCATTGAGAGGATGAGACGGGATGCAGTCTCGCGGCGTTCGCCATCAATCTCCACCCTGAAGTCATCGAACGAACCGTCTGCATCCGTCACCCGACCGCTTGCCCACTGTATTGTCGGGTATGTCTCGATCTGACGCCTTGCTTCGGCAATGATCTCTCCTGGCGTCTTGCCATCCTGCCCGAGAAATCCGTGCGAGTGGCTAGCAAAGCGATTTCGCCTTTCGCCCGCATCCACCACGAGAATGTTTCGTCGGGCGCGGCCAAGCTGCAAAGCGGCCGACAACCCGGCATAGCTGCCGCCAATGATGATGGCATCGAATTTCATGGGTAACACCTGTTGTTTGTTGATCTTCAACGAGCAGGAAGACAATTCCCGCTTTCGTAACTTATATTGTTACTTGAAATTCCATGTCAACAATCATGCAACTTATATTGTTACGTTACCAATCGGTTGGTAGGGTCCAACAAAACAACGGATGCGACCATGAGACACGACACGCGCCTTTCACGGGTGCTGCATATTCTGATCCATATGGAGAAACATGAGCGACCTGCGACATCGGAGGCGATTGCCACAATGTTGCAGACCAACCCTGTCGTCATACGCAGAACGATGGCGGGATTGCGCGATGAGGGTTACGTCACATCTGAAAAAGGCCACGGTGGAGGTTGGGTTCTCGCCCGCCCGCTGGCCGAAATCACGTTGCTCGATATCTACCGCGCACTTGGAAAACCGGAGCTTTTTTCAATTGGCCTTGCTGGCGACAATCCCAACTGCGTTATCGAGCAGGCTGTCAATGAGGCGCTATCAGACGCCATGAGCGAAGCCCAATCAATCCTCTTGACGCGTTTCGAACGCATTACGCTTGCTGAACTGGCAAAACAATCGATCAACCACTGGGCGATGCTGTCACACAATCCTGCAGCCATGGACACGTTATAAAAAAACAACCGCCCGCCCATAGGGCGAGCGGCTGCTCTCATGACGTCCCGCCTGTTAAGGCTGGGTCTGTGTGCCACCCGTGCCTGGTGTCGTCGGCGCAGCATTGTTTGCTGGCGGCGTGGCAGGCGTTGTCGGGGTCATCGGAGCCGGCGCAGGTGCCTGGTCACTGACGGCTGGCGGTGTTGTCGAAGATGTGGTCGATGGGTCGGTCGTCGGGCCGCTCATCTGCGACCAGGCAAAAATACCCACAAGCACAACAACGATAACAGCCAGCCACGGCGTCCAGGACGAACGGGCGCGTGGTTCATTGGTAATATTCACTTCCGGGCGAAGATCACGCTCCGGACGTGGGTTGCCGGGATCAAAAGTCATGGCATTTCCTCCTCTTCACTCTGAGAAGGAAACGGCGTTCACAAGATTTTGTTCCATTTCGTTTCCCTGCACTCGCAAGAGGTAGAAAAATCGGCAGTCCGTTAACCCTGTAATGCCTGCTGAAGCACCGGCATGGTCTTCGGATCGGACATCTGCGCCACGTTGAAACGCATGAATCCGGCCGCTTTTTCAGACGAGCTGAAGACATTGCCGGGCGCCAGCACCACCTGTTGAGTCAAAGCCCGTTTTGCCAGCTCTGCAGCATCGACGCCGTCCGGTAGCCGACACCACAAAAACATTCCCGCATTTGGTTCGATCCAGGGCGTGCAGCCCAATGCTTTGAGACTGGTTATCACTTCGGCCATCGTTACGGCGAGACGTTGCCGAAGCGCTTCCACATGCTTGCGATAACTGCCATCCTTCAAAAGCGAGAGAACCAGTGCCTCGGAAAAATGCCCGCCGCCAAATGACGTGGCGATCTTGAGATCGATCAATGGCTCCACCCATACTTCTGGAGCGGCGATAAACCCGCATCGAACCGAGGCAGACAGTGTTTTCGAGAAACTGCCGATCTGGACAACACGGTTCAGCCCATCAAACGCAGCAAGGCGAGGTGACGGGTGCGTTTCAAAATCCGCAAAAATATCGTCTTCGATAATCGCCAAACCGGCTCTCTCTGCCAACAGGAGAACCCGGTGCGCGGTAACCGGTGAAAGCGAGGCGCCGGTTGGATTATGAACTGCAGAATTCGTGATGTAGAGGCGTGGCTGATGTTCCAGCAGGGCCTGTTCGAACAACACGAGATCCGGTCCCGAGGCGGTGTAGGGGACCGAAACGGTTTTAACACGGTGCGCTTTCAGCAAAGCATGAAAGTTGAAATAGCAAGGGTCATCAACAATGACCGTATCACCGGGCTGGAGCAAAAAGCGGCAGAGAAGATCGATCGCCTGTGTTCCGGACTCCGTCAGAATGATCTGGTGCGCACCGGCCTGAACGCCATGATTTTCGAGCCTGCGTGACAGAAGCTGCCGCAAGGGCGCCAGCCCCATGGGGCTGGCATAGTCCGTCAACATCGAGGCATCGGCGCGCGCAATTCCCCTGGCCGCTCGCCTCAACGCGGCCTGCGGTAACCAGGATGGTGGCAGCCAGCCGCAACCGGGCTTGGCAAAACCGGGGGTATCATCAAGCGCCTGCCTGGAGACCCAAAGAGGGTCGACGGCCCTGTCCGGACGCGGTTCAATCGCGGCAAGAGAGAGGGGCGCGAGCGCACCTGCCACATAAAATCCGGAGCCAGGTCGCGAGCGAAGGGTGCCATCGGCAACCAGGCGATCATATGCCTCGATAACGGTGGAGGTTGAAACCTGCATGGATTTTGCCAGAGCCCTGACGGACGGCAGTTTGGCGCCGGGCACAAGATTTCTCGCCGCAATGCGCTGCCGGATATTGGCCATGACCGCATCGATCAGTGTACCTGAATTAGCCGCTTTGCCCGCACTCTGTTCCATCTGTATTGCCTCAACAACCATAACAGTTTCATCAAACTGTATACGACCGTCACTGTATCTTCTGCTCATTCCAGAGCAAGGAAAAACGACTGACAGGAGACGACAGATGAATAGAGTAACAAGCGGTTGGTTAAACGGTTTTATCGGTGTGGTTATTTTTAGCGGCTCACTGCCGGCGACCCGATTGGCCATCATGGATTTCGATCCGGTGTTTCTGACGGTCGTCCGCGCCAGTATTGCCGGCATCCTGGCGCTCATGCTTCTTTTATTGTTTCGGGAAAAGCGCCCGTCTCGCAGCAATATGGTCTCGCTTGCAGTCGTGTCGCTTGGTGTCGTGGTTGGATTTCCGCTGCTTACGGCTCTTGCATTGCGTCACGTCACGGCGGCGCATTCCATCGTATTCGTCGGACTTCTGCCGCTGGCAACGGCTATCTTTGCGGTTCTGCGCGGCGGCGAACGCCCGCGCCCGGCATTCTGGTTGTTTTCCTGCGTAGGAAGCGCGCTGGTGGCAGGATTTTCGCTGTCGAACTCCCTGGCAATCGGGTCCGATTCATCGCTCTATGGCGACCTACTGATGCTGGCGGCAATTCTTGTCTGCGGGCTTGGTTACGCGGAGGGTGCCGCCCTCTCCCGCACGCTTGGCGGCTGGCAGGTCATTTCCTGGGCGCTGGTACTGTCGCTACCCGTCATGGCCACCCTGTCGATCCTGACCATGCCTCAGTCGCTCACCGGCATCGGAGCGCAAGCCTGGGGCGGGCTGGCTTATGTCTCGCTCTTCAGCATGCTGATCGGCTTCATCTTCTGGTATCGCGGGCTGGCGCTTGGCGGCATCGCCGCCGTGGGACAGTTGCAACTTCTGCAGCCCTTTTTCGGCCTGATCCTAGCCTCAACGCTGCTCGGGGAAAGCGTGAGCAGTGCCATGATTGCCGTTACGCTTGCCGTCGTTTGCTGCGTTGCTGGTGCCAGAAAATTTTCCCGTTGAGCGGCGGGTCGGTCCTCAGCCTGCGCTGCGAACCCAGCGATGCCACGCCTCCTCGCTGCCGTTGAAGACGTTGAGGTCGATCTTGCCTTCAACGCCGTGCGACAGACCGGAACCGGAATATTGCCAGAACAGCCACTTGCGATCCGGATAGACCTTGGATGGGTGCTGGGCAACCGCGCGCAGCCAGAAGGGATAATTCAGGAATTCACCGGAGAGGTGATCCTTATAGAAATCCGGGGCCGTATAGATGATCGGGCGCTGGCCGTAATGGCGCTCGAGCATGTCCATGAAGACCTGCATCTTTTCCAGCACCTTGGCGCGCGGCAGGCGCATCTTGCAGGCGGATTCACCATTATATTCAACGTCAATGACTGGCGGCAGCGCATCAGGATCACGTGGCACGTTGCGAATGAACCATTCGGCCTGATGGCTTGCTGGACGGCACCAGTAGAAGAAGTGATAGGCGCCACGGCGAACACCGGCAGCTTTCGCCCGTGCCCAGTTGGTCCTGAACATCGGATCGAGGTGATCGCCGCCATCTGTTGCCTTGATGAAGGCGAAGTTCGCGCCACGCGTTCTCAAACGCTCCCAGTCAATCTCACCCTGCCAGCGCGACACATCAACGCCATGAACCTGATAATGACGCGGCTGCACCTTGCCGAAGTTGATCGGCTTGGCATCACTGAAGCCAGAGCGGAAAATGCGCGATCGGATCTGTGCACCGGCTCCTGCCGCCGGGGCGACGGCCATGGCCATCTGCACCGGACGCTCGGCCGGGCGCATCATTTCGGCCTGCGGCGCGACTGGAAGACGAATTTCAGGTGCGGTCTGCGGCAATGTTGCCTGCGGGGTTATCGCCGAGAATGCCTTGGGCGCATCCGGCACCGGCCCTCCCCAGGCCAAAACTTCCTGGCGCGGTTGCGCTCTGATCGGGTCCGAGCCGACATTGGCCTGCGGCACCGGCGATGACGGCGTAACCGAACTTGTTGTTTCTTTCGAAGGAAGCCCCGCCATCAGGCTTTCCGGTCCGGAACTGGACGTGCAGCCGCCAAGCACAAGGCAGCCGAAGAAAAGTACTGACACAGCCGATGGACGCATAGGAACCCGTACGCAAAACAATCAGGACACGCTTTCACGCCCCCCGGAGACCTCGAAAATACAATTGCTAACAGAAGATTATCAAAAAAGACTGAATCTTATCTTTACGCGGCGCCAGCCAAAGCCCCCCTTAATTCTGGTAGTGGCCGCGCTTATACCTCGCCGGCGGAACGGTTTGCCCCAGCATTCGCCTTGACAGGCCGGGGACGAAGGATAAACCGCCAAACCATGCTGGAGAGTATTGAAACAGTCTAACGGGCAACCGCCCGACGTATTTATTTCCGGGCGCGATA
Source organism: Agrobacterium tumefaciens (assembly GCA_025559845.1). Taxonomy (NCBI): domain Bacteria; kingdom Pseudomonadati; phylum Pseudomonadota; class Alphaproteobacteria; order Hyphomicrobiales; family Rhizobiaceae; genus Agrobacterium; species Agrobacterium tumefaciens. The sequence continues at coordinate 3,253,456 of CP048469.1, read as the reverse complement.
TCCGAAACCTCTCCGCCGTTCGATATGCGTCTGGACAGGGAGGCACAATTGAAGGCAATCGCAACCTTTTCAAATTTCGTTGGCAAGACATTTGCCATATGGGTCATTTTGTTCGCCGCACTCGGTTACGTGTTCCCGGACACGTTCAAGCAGATCGCGCCGTGGATCGTGACGCTTCTTGCCATCATCATGTTCGGCATGGGACTGACGATATCGGTCGACGATTTCCGCGAGGTGGTGAAGCGGCCATTTGATGTCGGCATCGGCGTTCTGTCGCAATTCCTCATCATGCCGCTGCTGGCTGTCGCACTAACGAAGATCATTCCGATGTCTCCGGAAGTTGCTGCCGGTGTCATTCTGGTCGGCTGCTGCCCGGGCGGTACGTCGTCCAACGTCATGACCTACCTCAGCAAGGGCGATGTTGCACTTTCCGTCGCCTGCACCAGCGTGACGACGCTGGCCGCACCGATTGTTACGCCTTTCCTTGTCTGGCTTTTCGCCAGCCAGTATCTGCCTGTTGATGCCGCAGCAATGTTCGTCAGCATCGTCAAGGTCGTGCTTGTCCCGCTAGCGCTGGGTTTCGCCCTGCAAAAGCTTGCGCCCGGCATTGTCCGCAACGCCGTACCCGCTCTTCCGCTGGTCAGCGTTATCGGTATCGTCCTGATCGTTGCTGCCGTCGTTGGCGCGAGCAAAGGTGCTATTGCTCAGTCGGGACTGCTGATCTTCGTTATCGTGGTGCTGCATAATGGCCTGGGTTACATGCTCGGCTTCTTCGCAGCCAAGGTATTTGGCCTGTCGCTTGCAAAACGCAAGGCTATCGCCATTGAAGTGGGCATGCAGAACAGCGGCCTCGGCGCTGCATTGGCAAACACCTATTTCTCCCCTGTCGCGGCTGTACCAAGCGCCATTTTCAGCGTCTGGCACAACATTTCCGGTGCCTTGCTTGCGAACTTCTTCTCGGGACGAACAGAAGAGGTTTCCGTTGGCTCCCCCAAAAACGCCAGCTAACTTCGGAAAAACAAAAAACCGCACGATCCTGTCGTGCGGTTTTTTTCAGATAGTCAGTGACTGGTTCAGACAAGCTGAACCCAAGCACGGGCAATCGCAAGCCCGGCCGCATCGGCGGCTTGGCCGCTCTCCTTGCGATGATCCTGATAGTCGCCCAGCCAACCCGGCGACATTTTTTCGATCGAGCCGGAAAATCCGGTGCACCATTCGTCGACCACACCCGTTGCCGCCTCGAAATGGAACTGTGTGCCATAGGCAGCCCGACCGATGCGAAACGCCTGGTTCTTCGTGGCAGGGTTGCTCGCCAGAAGAACTGCGCCTTCCGGCAGGGTGTAGGTGTCACGGTGCCATTGAAAAATCGGGAAGGACGTATCGACAGTGGCCATCAGCGGATCGGAGCGCCCCTCGTCCGTCAAGGCAATCTCTTCCCAACCGAACTCAAGCGTGCCGTTGAGGATGTTTGTCCCGCTGTAAGCACGCGCCAATAGCTGGCTTCCCAGGCACACGCCCATAACGGCCTTATCCGCATCACCAAAGGTTTTCATCAACTGCGCCAGATCGGCGAGGTAAGGATGGTTTTCATCGTCGAGAGCGCTTTGTTCGCCACCGAGGACAACAAGCGCATCGTGGCTGCTGGCATCGACAGGAAGCGGCTCTCCGGCGTAGGCGCGGATGATATCGAGCTCCGCATCTGCCTCGCTCAGGGCTACGCCAATTTGACCGTGCGGCGTTCCCGCCATGTTTTCGATGATCGCAACGCGCATAGTGTCTCTTCAAGAAAGTAAAAAAGCTGGCTTCGATCGGGATTGCCCGTCGAAGCCAGCCTCATCATAACAAAGCTGCATTTTCAAGAGGTGGTCTACACCATCTCCATCAATCTGAAAGCTTCTAGAATTCCTTGCGCATTTTTGCGTCAAGCGAATGCCGGTTTCCGCCACGTACGGCAAAGAAAAGGAAGATGGCGGCCCAGAGGATCGACTTCTCCGCACCACCCAGCCCCTCGGCCTTAACGATGCCGTGGAAGTAGACCGTCACCAGCAACACAATCATCGCGGCAAAGGATGCCGGACGCGTGAACAATCCGATTGCCACAAGAATGCCGCCGAAGAATTCCGTTGCGGCCAAGAGCGGTGACCAGAACACGCCGGGGTAGAATCCGAGGCTTTCCACCATGCCGACAGCACCGAAGGGGTTCATGATCTTGCCGAAGCCATGGGTGACGAGCAAAACCCCGGCTGCAACGCGCAGGATCGTTTCCACGACATCGTGGGTAGAATTATAAAGCGGCGCTACTGCGGGAACGAACAGACGTTCCTTGCTGCTGTCGAACTGGGCCATGTCATCTCCGTGTTTAAGCCTTCGATATCTCCCTGTTTGCAAAAAAGATGTTTCGGGAGAAAGATCGCGGCAGTAAAAACATGAGTGTAACAGTTAATATTTTCGTGATTCCACGTGAGGGAGTTTGACATGAGTGAAATCAAGCCGCGCATCGCAATTGCCTATTGTACCCAATGCAACTGGCTTTTGCGCGCGGGATGGATGGCCCAAGAAATTCTTCAGACATTTTCCTCCGAAGTGGGGGAAGTGAGCCTCATTCCGTCGACCGGGGGGCGATTCGAAATCACCGTTGATGGAAACTTGATCTGGGAACGTAAGCGCGACGGCGGTTTTCCGGGCCCAAAAGAGCTGAAACAGCGAATCCGGGATGTCATCGATCCGGAACGAGACCTCGGTCATGTGGACCGAAGCAGGCACGAGGGACTCGACACCTGATCCGGGAATCATCTTTCAACAACCAAAAGAAAGTTTTTTCCCTTTAAAATCAATGATCGTCATAAAAGTTCAAAAAGTCTGTTGACACCGAGCGGCTGCCCTCGTACATCGCTCTCCGTCGCCCAGATGGCGGAATTGGTAGACGCGCCAGCTTCAGGTGCTGGTACTCGCAAGGGTGTGGAGGTTCGAGTCCTCTTCTGGGCACCATTCCATTTTTGATCTTAGCCAGATCAACTACTTAGCTTTCCAAAGCAGCCGAAAAAACCTGAAGGACACCTCACACGAGGTGGCCTCGGTCTTTGGTCAAAGCGTGCCTTACAGGGCTCGCCTCAACCTCCAGAAAACTACGAAACAGAGAACGGACCTAACGGCCCGAGCTGCCGCACGGCGCGCCGAGAAAAAGAACCATGCGATGATGGGAGTCTGAGTGCCGCTCAGGGCTGAGCCGCGTCCGCGCCAGCATTTTCCGTGTGCTGCTCACAGTTCGGCGTGCAGGACAAAACCGTCCGCTCCGTCTGACGGAACACGCGCACTGTATTTCCCTCATCGATGGATACGAGAATGCGCTCGTCCACGATAGGGTTGCCGTCCGCATCGAGCAGAACAAGATTGGTCGTGCCAAAGCTTCGGCCGGTCAGAACGATCGTGGTTGCGTCAGCTACTGTTGCGTCGGCAACCTTGGAATTGCCGACGATGACCTTGCTGACCGGACGATCAAGCCGCAAGACGCGCGCATGGTTCATGGAAACACGCAGCATGTCATCCTGGCCGAAAACCGAGTGCGCCGATCCAGAGAGAACCACGGACAAGCCGAGAACGATTTTCGTCAATTTGCGGGATGACATGCGTTTGAGCCCTTGTTCACGACACGCATTGATATCGTCCCAAAATGATCACCTTTAGTGAATGAAGCGTTAAGTTGCGGAAAAGTGCCGAATTTTCAGTAACCATCAGCACCCTTGCCTTACGTTCGACTACAACCTTTTGGTTCAAAAAAGCACATCTAGACTAGCGGAATAACCGCTGCCCCATTGTTAATGACAGCAGGACGACGACGAAATATAGGCATTCTTCGACAAAGATAAAATGTCGCATAATACTTTGATTTTTCATTTACCACACGAAGCGCAAGCGGGCATTTACTTATTGTTAATCTCTTTTTTTAAGCGGTTGGAAATGGCTCCTCTGTAGGTTGAGCTCAACCGAACAACGGAAAACAGTTGTCGGCGTGCTGATTAAACCCAAAGAGTAGGAGTTCTCCATGTCCAACATTTTCGCTCGTTTCCTCAAAGACGAATCCGGCGCAACGGCAATCGAATACGGCCTGATCGCAGCTCTGATTTCTGTTGCTATCATCGGCGGTGCTGGCGTCGTTGGTACTCGCCTCGGCGTACTTTTCACCAACATCGGCAACAAGATGACGACTGCAGCTACGACATCCGGTCAGTAATTCCGTCGCCTGTGGAATTAGAATGGCTGCTCTCGCAAGGAGCGGCCATTTCGTCATTGTACACATGACCGTTTACTCGGCAGGCCATGAACGGAGTTTTCAGATGGTCACTGCGGCAATCTTTCTCATTTTGCCTCTCTGCCTCGCCTTTGCGGCGCTGACAGACCTTATCAGCATGACCATTCCAAACAGGATACCACTCATCCTTCTGGCTTCTTTTGTGATTGTTGCGCCCTTTACAGGAATGGACTGGCAAACTTTCGCAATGAGCCTAGCGGCTGGCGTTGCTGTGTTCGTCTTTTGCTTCGCGCTTTTTGCCAGCAATGTTATGGGCGGCGGGGATGCCAAGCTTTTGACCGCGGCGGCGGTGTGGTTCGGTTTCAATCAGTCCCTCATCGAATTCCTGCTCGGCGTGACCTTTATCGGCGGCGTCCTTACGCTCGGGATATTGCTTCTGCGCTCCAGAACTCAGGAAATTATGGCCGTTGGACTTCCCATTCCTGAATCGCTGCTGGTCGCGAAGAAGATACCGTACGGCATAGGCATAGCGATAGCCGGGCTTCTGACATACGGGGAAGCACCGCTGGTCAAGGCAGCTATCGCCAGCCTGACCTAGAGTAAACTAAGTAAATATGACACGCGTGATGCGGTTAAACTGTCGTTAACCACAAATCTAAGCGCGAAATTAACCATAATTATACGAATCGCAGGCCATCCTGAGGGTAGAAGAATCTGTTCCCCTCAAGGATCGAGCATGAAACCGTCGCGCATCATCATCCTGTCTGTCGCCCTTGTGGCTGCCGGTCTGGCCGGGGTTCTGGCCATGCAGCTTTCAGGTACGCAGCAGGTGATCGAGAAAGCCGAGACGATCATTCAGAAAGAGCCAACGGTCAACGTTCTGGTCTCCTCCGTCAGTCTGCCTGTCGGTAGCCGCCTGAACGACAGCTCAGTTCGCTGGATGCCGTGGCCACAAGGAAATGTCGTCGAAAGCTTCATCACCGAAGCACAAAGACCGAACGCCATTACCGAGCTTTCCGGCGCCGTCGTCAGGCTGCCGCTTTTCGAAGGTGAGCCTCTGCGGCCGGAGAAGGTCGTCGATTCCAGCGCACGCATCATGTCTTCGCTCCTACCTGCCGGCAAACGCGCTGTCGCGACAGAGATATCGGTGTCCACGGGTGCAGGCGGTTTCGTGCTACCGAACGACCGTGTGGACGTCATCATGGTGCGCAAAAGCGAAACGGGCACCTTTCTGACAGAGAACGTTCTCAACAATGTCCGCGTCTTGGCAATCGACCAGCAAATCAAGGAAGGCGAAGACGGCACATCCGCCGTTATTGGCGCCACCGCAACGCTGGAACTCACACCCGAGCAGGCAAAAATCATGACGGTCGCGCAGCAGATGGCGGAGCGCCTGACCCTGGCATTGCGCTCGGTTGCGGACGCGCAGGAAAACGACACGCTTTCCGCCGGCTACCTACTCAATGGCGGTTCCGGACAGCCTGAAATTCAGGTCATCAAATCCGGCTCGATCGTCAAGGGTGGCCAAGGAGCATCACAATGACCGGGGGACATATGGCGAAGCGCTTCAAAAACCATCTGCGCTCATCGATGACGGCGAGCCTGGCATTCTGCCTGGGTTTTTCTGGCATTCCTGGCAATTACGCCCCAACCGTGCTTCGCATGAGTGAAGCATCGGCGCAGAACGCCAGCATCGTACGCATCACGGAAAGCGGAACCGGTATCCGCAAACGTCTGCAACTCGGCCTGAACAAGGCGCTGGTCATTGATCTGCCGGAAGATGCACATGATATCCTCGTCGCGGACCCCAGCCTTGCTGATGCCGTGACGCGGACATCAAGACGTATCTATCTGTTTGGCAAGACAGTGGGTCAGACCAACATTTTCATTTTTGGCGCCAATGGCCAGGAGATTGTCAGCCTCGATCTCGAAGTCGAACGCGATATTGCCGGCCTTGAAGCCAATATCCGTCGTTTCATCCCCGAATCCGACATCAAGGTGGAAATCGTTTCCGACAACATCGTGTTATCTGGCACGGTGCGCACTCCTCAGGATTCGGCCCGTGCCGTTCAGCTTGCCGAAGCCTTCCTGAAGGGCGGCGAGGCCACCACGCGCAACATCACGCTGACCGGTGGCAACAACGGGGGCGATGCAGCAATTTTTGCCGAAAACCGCCAGACTTCGCAGATCGTCAACATGCTGACGATCGAGGGCGAAGATCAGGTTACCTTGAAGGTGACGGTCGCTGAAGTCAGCCGTCAGGTTCTGAAACAGCTTGGTTTCAACGGCTCTATCGGAAGCAATCGCAATCAGTCTGGCGTGTCCTTCTCAAACCCCGCCAATCTCGGCAATGCTATCGCGCTCGGCGCGACAGGAAACGTCGTTGGGGCAATCGGCGAGATTAAACTCGAAAGTTATTTCAACGCCATGGAGCAGGCGGGCGTGATGCGGACACTCGCCGAACCGAGCCTCACCGCAATTTCCGGTGAGCAGGCAAAATTCTATGTCGGTGGTGAATTCCGACTGGCGGGAACGCAGGAAGTCGACTTCGATAAGGATACCGGCCGCCCAACCGTCACGAGAACCACAGATACCGTGGATTACGGCATCGAATTGAACTTCCGTCCCGTCGTTCTGTCACCCGGCCGCATCAGTCTGAAAATCGAGACGAACGTGTCTGAGCCGACCTATGAAGGCAATGTCACGACCGGCAACGGCTCAGATCTCGCAGTTCCCGGCAACATCTATATGTCGATCCGGAAACGTGAAGCCTCGACCAGCGTCGAGCTTCCGTCGGGTGGCTCCATCGTGATTGCGGGTCTGGTGCAGGACAACATACGCCAGGCGATGTCAGGGTTGCCTGGCATTTCCAAGGTTCCGGTGTTCGGCACGCTGTTCCGAAGCAAGGACTTCGTTCGCAACGAAACCGAACTGGTCATCATCGCGACGCCATATCTCGTGCGTCCCGTCGCGCGCAATCAGATCGCCCGCCCAGACGACAACTTCAATCCGGAAAACGACGCAGCCATGTATTTCATGAACCGCGTCAACAAGGTCTACGGCCGCAAGGACAAGGTCCAGGCTGCCCCTTACCAGGGATCAGTGGGGTTCATCTACAAATGACGACGCGCACGGCCACTTTCCGTTCAGCTAACCCGCTCACGACAGGACATGTCATGCAGGAAGCCACCTCTTTTACCTTCAAAAGTCCCCTGACAAAGTCCGGACTGGTCATTGCCATGGCCTTTGCCGCCGGACTGCTGCAGGGCTGCGCGCGTGATCCGTTGACGACCAATGCTATCCCCGACGACTACAGGACACGTCACCCGATCACGCTGTCGGAAGCGGAGCATTCACTCGATATCCCTGTCTCCGCTGGCGACAGCCGATTGACGACCTCAATGGCAGACAATGTTCGCGGCTTCGCCCAGAGCTATGCTTCGACATCGACCGGCATCGTCAACATCCAGGCGCCGTCGGGATCGCCGAATTCCGCGGCAGCTTCAAGGATGGTCCGGCAGATTCGCGCGACACTCTCTGGCGCCGGTGTGCCGTCGGGCAAGATCATGGAAACGCGCTATAGTGCAGGTGCGACTGGCGATGCCGCGCCAATCAGGCTCAGCTATGTCGCGGTCACCGCCATGACAGGTCAGTGTGGTCAGTGGCCGGAAGACCTGTCCGACAATACCTCCGCCAACAAGAACTGGTACAATTTCGGCTGCGCCTCCCAGAACAATCTGGCTGCTCAGGTGGCAAACCCCATGGATCTGGTCAGCCCACGCGGCATGAGCGCGATTGATGCGGAACGTCGTGCGGTGGTCATCGACGGATATCGCAGCGGCAAAAATACAGCGACTGCGGACTAATGCACTCTGGACACCCATCACGGCGGATAAAACGATGAGTACGGTAGAATACGACATCCATACGCAAAATAGCGGCGACATCGATGCCGAGCCGTCAATCCGCGCATCGGATATGGATCGCTTGCGACCGCTTCCCCGCATTTCCGTTCATGCATTCTGCGTCAGCGAAAACATGCAACGGGTCATGGACGCCCTGTCGAACGACAGGCGCATGAGCAAGGTGACTTTACGTGTCACCAACGGCGATATCGGTGCAGCGGCAACAATGTTCTCGTCCTCGCCCACGCCGAACCTCATCGTTCTGGAGACTGCAAGCAATCCTTCCACCCTGCTGGACGATCTGGCTCCACTTGCGGAAGTCTGCGACCCGACAACGCGCGTCATCATCGTTGGCCGCCACAACGACATCACGCTTTATCGCGATCTGATCCGTAACGGCATATCGGAATATCTCGTCGCTCCGGTTGGCATGAGTGACCTCCTGGCCTCCATCTCGGCGATTTTTGTCGATCCTGAAGCTGAACCTCTTGGACGTAACATCGCTTTCATTGGCGCAAAGGGTGGGGTCGGTTCTTCGACGATCGCACACAATTGCGCCTTCGGTATTTCCAGCCTGTTCTCGACGGAGACCATCCTGGCGGATATGGACCTCGCTTACGGCACAGCCAATATCGATTTTGATCAGGACCCGGCGCAAGGCATGGCGGAAGCGGTGTTTTCACCGGAACGTCTGGATGAGGTGTTTCTCGACCGACTTCTGACCAAGTGTTCCGATCACCTGTCGCTTCTCGCTGCGCCTTCACTGCTCGACAGAACCTATGATCTCGACCGGCTGGCATTCCAGCCTGTGATGGAGGTACTGCAGAGAAGCGCGCCGGTCGCCGTTCTGGACCTGCCTCACCATTGGTATGACTGGAATCGCGCCGTGCTTTCAGAAGCAGACGAGGTCGTCATCACTGCCGTTCCCGATCTTGCCAACTTGCGGAACACCAAAAACCTGTTCGATGCGTTGAAAAAGCTTCGCCCAAACGACAAACCGCCTCACCTCATCCTCAATCAGGTTGGCATGCCGAAACGCCCGGAGATCGCCCCGGCTGACTTTCTCGACCCGTTGGAAATCGATCCGATCGCCATCATCCCCTTCGATGTGCAGCTTTTCGGTAATGCCGCCAACAGTGGGCGCATGATCCGGGAAATCGATGAGAAATCAGCGATTGCCGAAACCTTTTCACAGATCTCACACGTCGTGACCGGCCGCACCATGATCCGCAAAAACAAGCGGGGCGGCCTCGACAAGCTGATGAATCTTATCAAGCGCCAGTAGCGCTTGCCTTTGAGCCTGAACGGAAAACACCGATGTTCGGAAAACGCGGCAACGACAGCCCAGCCAAAAGTGTAAAAGCGGATTTTCCCGCCGTGGCAACCGTGCAGGCACCGGTGGCTCCCGAACCTCGTCCAGAACCGACCGCCACCGTGGAGCCGGGGCATGCGCCTGTGGCAAAACAGGCCTATTCGCCTGCCCCACCGCAGCCGAAAAAACGCGCCCGCACCGAAGATTACTACAACACGAAAAGCCAGGTCTTTTCTGCCCTGATCGACACGATCGATCTATCGCAACTCGCCAAGCTTGATGCCGAAAGCGCGCGCGAGGAAATCCGCGATATCGTCAACGACATCATCACGATCAAGAACTTCGCGATGTCGATTTCCGAGCAGGAAGAACTGCTCGAGGACATCTGCAACGACGTCCTTGGATACGGCCCGCTGGAACCGCTTCTTGCGCGCGATGACATTGCCGACATCATGGTCAATGGCTCGGGCCAGACCTTCATCGAAGTTGGTGGCAAGACCATCGAGTCCGACATCCGATTTCGCGACAATGCGCAGTTGCTATCGATCTGCCAGCGCATTGTCAGCCAGGTTGGCCGCCGCGTCGATGAGTCCAGCCCAATCTGCGACGCCCGTTTGCCGGATGGATCGCGTGTCAACGTCATCGCACCGCCGCTCGCCATCGATGGCCCTGCGCTGACGATCCGAAAATTCAAGAAAGACAAGCTCACACTGGAGCAGCTGGTGCGGTTCGGAGCGATTACGCCAGAAGGCGCAACCCTGCTCAAGATCATTGGCCGCGTCCGCTGCAACGTGGTCATCTCAGGCGGAACGGGCTCGGGCAAAACCACGCTTCTCAACTGCCTGACCAGCTTCATCGACAAGGATGAGCGTGTCATCACCTGCGAAGACACGGCGGAACTCCAGCTACAGCAGCCGCATGTCGTCAGGCTGGAAACGCGCCCCCCGAACATCGAAGGTGAAGGCGAGATCACCATGCGCGATCTGGTCAAAAACTGCCTTCGTATGCGCCCGGAACGCATCGTCGTCGGCGAAGTGCGCGGACCGGAGGTTTTCGATCTGTTGCAGGCGATGAACACCGGTCACGATGGCTCGATGGGCACGATCCACGCCAACACACCACGCGAGTGCCTCAGCCGTATCGAATCGATGATAGCCATGGGTGGTTTCACGCTTCCGGCAAAGACCGTTCGTGAAATCATTGCCGGCTCGATCGACGTCGTTATTCAGGCTGCTCGCTTGCGCGACGGTTCACGCCGTATCACCCAGATCACCGAGGTCATTGGCATGGAAGGCGATGTTATCGTCACCCAGGATTTGATGCGATACGAGATCGAAGGCGAAGACGCGCAAGGAAAGCTGATCGGCAAACACGTATCGACCGGTATCAGCAAACCTCACTTCTGGGACCGCGCTCGTTATTACGGTGAAGAAAAGCGGCTGGCGGCAGCTCTCGACGACATGGAAAAGAACTCCTAAGGAAGGCTTCCGCGATGGACCTCACAATCATATTGCTTGTGACGCTTGCCGCCATCTCGGCCGGAGGACTGGCCTATGCCCTTCTGTTCCCGCAAATTGAAGTCGAGAAAAAAACCACGAGCCGCGTCAAACGGGTCAAGTCAGCCGAAACCGATCATACCAAGATCAAGGCTGCGCGCGACCGCGTTCAAGATCTGAGCAAACGTCGCAAGTCGATGCAGGACAGCCTGCGCGAACTGGAAAAAAAGCAGGACGAAAAAGCCAAGAAAGCCCAAAATATCAGCCTGCGCGAAAGGCTGGTTCAGGCTGGCCTTCAAATCTCGGTTCGCCGGTTCTACGTCATCAGCATAGGGGGCGCAATCGCCGCCAGCTTTGTCGCACTGCTTTACGGCCTGCCGCTCATCATGGTTCCGCTTGTCGGAATCGTTCTCGCACTGGGGCTGCCTCGCTGGATTCTCGGCTTTCTGAAAAAACGCCGGCAAACGAAGTTCCTTGAGGAATTTCCGAACGCTCTGGACGTGATGTGCCGGTCGATCAAATCCGGTTTGCCATTGAATGATGCTGTGCGATTGATCGCATCGGATGGGCAGGAGCCAGTCAAAACCGAATTCCAGCGCGTTGTCGATGCCCAACAGGTCGGCATCGGCATTCCACAGGCCATTGAACGCATGATGCTGACCATGCCGCTTTTCGAAGTGAACTTCTTTAGCACCGTGATCAACATTCAGGCCCAGGCCGGTGGCAACCTCTCTGAAGCTCTGGCCAATCTTTCAAAAGTGCTGCGAGAGCGCCGCAAGATGCGCGCCAAGGTCCAGGCACTGTCCATGGAAGCGAAAGCCTCTGCGGTCATTATCGGCGCCCTGCCGTTCATCGTCATGATGCTGGTCCACTTTACGTCGCCAGACTATCTCGCTGTCCTGTTCACGGACACCCGCGGCCACATCATTCTCGGCGCTTCGGGGCTGTGGATGTCGATCGGCATCATCATCATGCGCAACATGATCAATTTCGATATCTGAGGTAGCGCGATGACCGGAAGCCTTATGTCCAGCCTCACCGACCCGCAAACGCTGATCGCGATCCTCGTGGCCGTTGCTGTCTTCGCAACCTTCTACACGCTCATCATGCCCTTCCTCGAAAGGAAGGACCTCAACAAGCGGATGAAGGCCGTGTCTTCGGAGCGCGATCTCATCCGCAGCCGTGAACGCGAGCGGATGGCGACATCCAGCAGAGAGAGCAAGGCTTCATTGCGAAGCGCCAACAACAAATCAGCGCATCGCATTGTGGAGCGCTTCAATCTTCGCGAAGCTCTTGCCGACAAGAACACCATGACCAAGCTGCGCGCAGCCGGTCTGCGTTCGCAGAATGCGTTCAACATGTTTCTTGCTGCACGCTTCATCCTACCCTTCATTTTTCTGGCACTTGCTTTCACCTGGGTCTTCGTTCTCGGAAATCTTGCCGAGCAGTCTTTTATCGTGCGGCTGATGGCTGTTCTTCTGTTCGGCTATATCGGTTTCTATGCCCCAAACATCTACATCTCCAACCGCGTCACCAAACGTCAGCTCTCCATAAAGCGCGCATGGCCAGACGCACTGGACCTCATGCTGATCTGCATCGAATCCGGTGTATCGATGGAGGCTGCGATGCGTCGCGTCGCGGAGGAAATGGGCGAGCAATCGCCTGAATTGGCGGAAGAGATGATGCTGACAACGGCAGAACTCTCGTTTCTTCAGGACAGGCGCGTCGCACTGGAAAACTTTGGCATGCGCACACAGCTTGACGCGGTCAAGAGCGTTGTCCAGGCACTTATTCAGGCGGAGCGATACGGCACACCGCTGGCGCAGGCATTGCGCGTTCTGGCCCAGGAAGGCCGTGACGAGCGCATGAATGAGGCGGAGAAGAAGGCCGCCGCACTACCGCCAAAGCTGACGGTTCCGATGATCATATTTTTCCTGCCAGTTCTCGTTGCCGTCATTCTCGGCCCGGCAGGCATCCGCGTCGCCGATACATTCTGATCGGGTCGTCGCACCCATCCGTGAACGACAGAGCGCCCCCGTCGACGGAGGGCGCACAACATTTCACAGGCTTTAACGTCGCAAGTTGGTTCAGCCAGTTGGCTTGCCGTCCTTCTTGGCAAGTTGTTGCCAGGAATTCTGCTGCGAGAGCATGGCACGGAGATAGCTCAGGTTAGCCTGTGCCTGCTGCGCCGAAAGCTCCTGAACCGCAATACGTTCGGCATCGGCAAAACGCCCCTGCAAACCAACGACGAGGGCAAGGTTCTGACGAACGCGACTGTCGGCGCCCGGCTGGCTGATCGCCGACTGCAGGTAGGTTTCTGCCGTGCGAGGATCGCTCGACAGGACGTAAGACATGCCAAGGTTCGAAAGAACGCTCGGATCGTTCGGTTTCAGATCCAGTGCCTGGCGATATTTAGTGCGTGCTTCATTGGACCGCCCAAGCTGATCCAGAACGGCGCCCTCGGCGGAGTAGAGCCGCCAGTCGGGGCGATCAGGCGTCTGTGCCCGCTGAATGGTGGAGAGCGCCTGCTCGAGTTGTCCTGCGGACGCCTGAGCCTTGCCAAAGGCAGCGAGCACGTCACGGTCGGCCGGATGAGCAATAGCAATCTGTTGCATGACCGCCAAAGCCTGCGTGTTCTTGCCGGTCATCATCAGCAGGTTGGCATAGTTCATGCCGATGGCTTTGTCCTTGGGACTGCGCTCGTAGGCTTTGCCGGCGCTGCTTTCGGCCTGACGAAGCTGATCCATGTTCATCTGGTCGTAGGAGCGTGTGGCCGTCGGGATCGAGCCGGTGGACATGCGATCCGGCTTGTTCGTGCTTGCGCACCCTGAAACAGCCAGAACCAGCGCCGCCATATAGACGCCGCTCAGCAACCTCTTCCGGTTTTGAGAACCTGAAGAAAAAGCAACCATGACATTGCCCCCGCACATGAGTTATATCGATCTTGCGCCCGACACACGACAGACTCACATGACGCAACCTTCGCTAAAGCAATAATCTGTTAACCCTAACAGAGTGTTAATTGCCCCGATTCACGACGTTGGAGAGCCGTCAATCCGACAAGATGGAAAAGGCCGCTCCAACACCTTGAAACTGCGCATCGTTCCGTCGAAAACAGTTTTCGATTTTTGAGCCGATGCAACAACGAAAGCAGACCATGGCGCCCTATCAATTCATCGAACGCACCACCCCGTTCAGCTCCCAGTCCGGCAACACCCTGCCCGTTTTTGCCGTCACGCCCGCCCATATCGAACAGGGTGCGATCGACCCGGTTGCCCTCGACTGGGCAAAAAAAGCCGGATTCAAGGCCGAAGCTGGAGCCGTGCTGCTGATCCCCTCCGCCGATGGTTCTCTGGGTGGTGTTCTGCTCGGCCTTGGCAGCAACCCTTCCGAGATCCCTTTCATCACGGGGAAGCTGGCGCGTGAGTTACCCGAAGGCGACTGGCATATAGAGACAGCCCCCTTGACGGCCAACCGGCTGGCGCTGGGCTTCGGCCTCGGCAGCTACCGTTTCGACAAATACAAAACGGTCAAATCCAACGGCGCGAAACTGCTCGTACCGCAGGATGCGGAAGACGGTGAAATCGGGCGTGTTCTCGCTGGCGTCTTCCTCGCCCGTGACCTCATCAACGTGCCGGCTAATGATATGGGGCCGGATCAACTCGAGATTGCATTCCGTGCACTTGCCGCGCATTACAAAGCCAAGGTCAAGACCGTTTCCGGCGAAGATCTGCTGAAACAGAACTTCCCTCTCGTCCATGCGGTTGGCCGTGCGAGCGAAAGCGCACCGCGCCTGCTGGAAATGAACTGGGGCAAGAAGGGCAATCCTCGCCTGACGCTCGTCGGCAAGGGCGTATGCTTCGATACCGGCGGTCTCGATATCAAGTCCGCCGCCTCGATGGCACTCATGAAAAAGGATATGGGCGGAGCAGCTAATGTGCTTGGCCTTGCCCTGATGATCATGGATGCCAATCTGCCTGTAGACCTGCGCGTGATCGTGCCAGCAGTTGAAAACTCGATCGCATCGAACGCATTCCGTCCCGGCGACATTTACAAAAGCCGGAAGGGTCTGACGGTCCAGATCGACAATACGGATGCGGAAGGTCGCCTGATTCTGGCGGACGCCCTGGCCTATGCCGATGAAGACGCTCCCGACCTGATGATCGACATGGCGACACTAACGGGTGCTGCCCGTGTCGCGCTCGGTCCTGATCTGCCACCCTTCTTCACCGATGATGAAGACCTCGCACACAACATCTCCGAAGCCAGCATCGACACCGATGATCCGTTGTGGCGCATGCCGCTCTACATGGGCTACGACAAGGATATTCGCTCGCGCGCAGCCGACATCACCAACGCGCCATCGGGTGGCATGGCAGGATCGATCACCGCTGCCCTGTTCCTGAAGCGCTTCGTCACGAACACCAAAAAGTGGGCCCATTTCGATATTTACGGCTGGTCGCCGAGCGAACGGCACCATTCGTCAATCGGCGGAGAGGCCCAGGGCATCCGCGCCCTGTTCCACTACATCTCGCATCACTTCGCGAAGTAACTCACGCATGAGACAAGAAAGCGGAGGATGGCTTTGCCCTCCTCCGCTTTTCTTTCTGTTTGATCCAGTCGCGATGTCCTAGACCAAAACCTTCTGTTCCTTGAGATCTTCCTGGCCGAAGAACTTCAGGTAACGCTGAACCTCGGCGGGGTCGCCGGTTGCCTTTTGCGGATTGTCGGAGAGTTTGACTGCTGGTCGGCCATTGGCATCGCTCACCTTGCAGACGATGGAGATCGGCTTCAGGCTGGCAATGGTCTTCGGCGCGCAGCCGGCGAAGTCGTTGGTCAGGTTGGTGCCCCAACCGAAACTCATCCTGACACGACCTTCAAAATGCCTGTAGGTATCGATGATCGCATCGACATCGAGACCATCGGAGAAGATGAGCATCTTCTTGCGGGGATCGCGCCCCATCTTTTTCCACCACTCGATGATCTTTTCACCACCTTCAATCGGTGGTGCGCTGTCAGGGCGGAAACCCGTCCAATCGGCCACCCATTCGGGCGCGCTACGCAGGAAGGCAGCGGTGCCAAAAGCATCGGGCAGGACAATCAGAAGGTTGCCACCATAAAGCCGGTTCCAGTCCTTCAGAACCTGATAGGGTGCCGTTGCCAGCTCCTCGTCGGTTCTGGCCAGGGCGGCCACCACCATGGGCAATTCATGCGCGTTGGTGCCCACAGCTTCAAGATCGGAGTCCATGGCGAGCAGGACGTTGCTCGTGCCTGTGAAAGCAGGACCGATGCCTTCCTTGAGTGCTTCCACGCACCAGCGCTGCCACATGAAGCTGTGGCGACGGCGCGTGCCGAAATCGGAAATGCGCAGGCCCGGCAGCTCGCGCAGACGCTCAACCTTTTCCCACATCTTCGCTTTCGCGCGCGCATAAAGCACATCCAGCGTGAAGTAGCCGAGGGAGCGCATGGCACTGCGCGAACGCAACTCGTTTATGATCGCAAGCGCCGGGATTTCCCACAGCGTGGTGTCCATCCAGCGACCATGGAAATTCAGTTCGTACTGACCATCACGCTTGAAAAGTTCGTATTCCGGTAGCTGGTAACTGGAAAGCCAGGACAGGAACTCGGGCTCGAATATCTGCGAGCGCCCGTAAAACGTGTTACCGGCGAGCCAGATGTTTTCCTTTTTCGACAGGCGCAGCGTGCGCGCATGATCGAGCTGCTCGCGCAGTTCCATTTCATCGATCTCGTCGGCCAGACGAACCGTCTTGGTGCGATTGATGACGGAGAATGTCGCGTCGACTTCCGGATAAAGCTTCCAGATCATCTGCAACATTAGAAGCTTGTAGAAATCCGTATCGATCAGGCTACGGATAATCGGATCGAGCTTCCATGTGTGATTGTAAACGCGGGTCGCTATATCGGTTTTCGTCATGGCTCGCATTCCCCCATCGGCACGGCCGATGTCACTGCGCATTCCGGCAGTATCAACCTGTCACACCAAAGACTTATCTGAAAAGACGACGACAAGTCCAGACCGGGCGGGATGGAAAGGTGGCCGGGAAACGACCTCAGAAGGTCGGATCAGGCGGATTTATGCCGGGATACCAGTCCTGGGAGGTGGGATTGCGGCCGCCAAAAGTGGAAATGCCGTTTTCATCCGTGCAACGATAGCCCTGGACGGCAAGTCCCCTGCTGCCGAAGACGTCGCGATGGGCACCGCGCGGGTAAGAGGTCACACCCATTTCCGAGTGACACCGATATCGAACCTTCGGCTGCAACGTCTTCGGGTCTTTGACGCCAGGCAAATTTACATAAGCATCGGGTGCCGGCTGGAAACCGTTCTGGAAAACGGTCTGCGCCTGCCCAGTGGCAGATACGAGTGTCGCGATCGCTATTACCATCAGCCGAGTTTTGATCTTTGCCTTCATAAACGCCATTCCCGTCTCGTCACATTACAGGATGTAAGTCGTCCGGGGCATTCGCACAAAGGTCTCCGCAGGCACAATTTCGTGAAAGTCGCGATCAGGCTCCAAGACGACGAAATGCCGTCGGCTTTTCATACAACCAGCCAATACGCTCGATCGCGGCGTCGAGGTTTTCCCGCGCAACATTCATCGTGTGGCCGTTGGCATGCAAAAGCGTTTCCTCGTTTTCCATGAGGCCAACATGTCCCTTCCAGAAAACAAAGTCCCCGCGCCGTAGTTCATCGCGTTCGATTTCCACACCAAGCGATTTGACCTGCATGTCGGTGTCGCGCAAAACCCGGCGGCCGGTCATGGCCAGGGAAAGCTGGACAAGTCCGGAACAATCGATGCCGAAGCCCGAGCGCCCACCCCAGAGATAGGGCGTTTCGATGAAGCGCAGCGCGACTGCAACATAGTCGTCTTCCTGAACCGCGTCGATTTGCTGGCAATGGGCGGCGATAATCCCTTCACCCTTTTCCGTCATCAGGTAACGGGTGCCACGGGTTTCCGCCTCGCCGACAATCCGAACCAGGCTTCCCATGGACAGGGCAGCGACTGGAAATTTGCGCAGTTCTGCCGAAGGATAAAGGAAAGTCCGCGGCGCAATCACTCTGTGGGTTGCGGCAACCACGCTGTCGATCGCCGTTTCGGGGAGGTATCCGGTGTAACCGTCCGCATCCGCCTGGACCCAGGCCCAACCGTTCGCCCTGTCGAAAACCCTGACCGTTTCACCGAACAACAGTTCCGTGTCGATGCCGCTTGCAAGATCTGGCGATGGTCTGAGCGCAGCGACAGGGATGCTGACCTGGGCCGGCGTGCCGTTTACAAAGCGGGTCGCTTCAACAGCACCTTTCAGCTTTTCATCAGCCAGATCGGAGCGGAACACATTCAGGCGGCGGTCGAGTATCATCGTTTCACGTCCAGGGTTTCAAATCTCTCGCGCCTGATCAATAACCAAATCGCCGAACTTTTCCAGATAGAGTGCACCGGCAACCGTTCGTTTTATGATAACGTTGCGTCTGTCCTGATCGTCTCGCTCACGATCCACCAATCCCAAGGTCCCGAGACTGTCCAGCGCACGGGTGATCACGGGTTTTGTAACCCCGAGTATTGCGGCAAGACCGCGTACGGTATGGGGCGGCGGAACGAGATAAATTTGCAGAAGGATGGCGGTTTGCCGCAGGGTGAGATCAGGCGCGTCAGCCCTCACCTGCAATAGGGATACGCGGTGCCAGAGGCCCAAAGCCGCGCTTGGCGATAGTTCAACGGGCACGTCGATAACCCTTCCAGTCGTCCTTCAACACGTTTTCAAACAACGGCAAGGAAAACTCAAGCAGTGATGCGACGAAACACAAACGCCGCGTTACCGGCAATCCCTTTTGGATCGATGGCAACGCGGCGTGTATGGACCCGTTTTCGGGCTTTTTAACGTCCCCTCTGGACTTGCGACAATAGAAGCAGGAAACGTGCCAGTTTTTTTGCATCGCACAAGTATAAAGGGAGTCAATGACTTGCAGCCCTCGAGCTTTCGAAGACTGATAGTTTTCGCCAAATCTTCATTGCTGCAAAAACAGGCTTAGGCGAAAAATTAGGCAACGAGCCTTCCACCCTTTTAGGCGGAAGGCTTTTGTCGACGAGTCTTAGATTTCCGCGCCGCGTGCAGCCTCTACTGCGTCAGCACTCTGCTGACGATTGTAGCGGATCGACGACCAAAGCGAGATCCCGATCAAGGCAGCACCGCCGAGACCCGTGATGACTTCCGGAATATGGAACATCGTCTGGACATACATGATGACCGAGAGGATGAGGATCGCATAAAACGCGCCGTGCTCGAGATAACGGTATTCCGCCAGCGTTCCTTTTTCGACAAGCATGATCGTCATCGAACGAACATACATCGCACCGATACCAAGGCCGATCGCAATGATGAACAGGTTCTGCGTCAAAGCGAAAGCGCCGATCACACCGTCGAAGGAGAAGCTCGCGTCCAGCACTTCAAGGTAAAGGAACGCGCCGAAGCCGCCCTTTGCCGCACCTTCCAACATCTCCTGGCTACGGTCGAGAATACCGCCGACCACTTCAACGAGCAGGAAGGTCAAGAGACCCCAGATCGCGGAATGGAAGAAGGTATTGGCTGCAACGGGACCAAGTGCCGGATCTTCGCTCGCACCGATAATGCGGGAAAAGATCAGCATGACGATCAGAACGAAGGCAATTTCTATACCCTTGACGGAGGAATAGGTCGCAGCCTTCTCCTCGATCCAGCGCACCCAGTGCACGTCCTTTTCATGGTCGAAAAAGAAGTTCAGGCCGACCATCATCAAGAACGTGCCACCGAAAGCCGCAATCGGCAGGTGGGCATCATGCATGATTTCCGCATAGCGTTCCGGCTGCGTGGCAGCCATGACCAGTGCGGTCCAGGGGCCGACATTCGCCGCGATGACGACGATCAAAAGCGGGAAGACGATACGCATGCCGAAAACGGCGATCAGAATACCCCAGGTCAGGAAGCGATGCTGCCACTCCGGCGTCATGTCCTTGAGCTTGTTGGCATTGACAATAGCGTTGTCGAAGGACAGCGAGATTTCCAGCACGGCGAGAACCGCGCAGATGAAGAAGATCGTGGCTGTTCCACCGATCGTTCCGGTCATCTCCCAACCGAGATACCCGCCAAGGATCAGACCGACGACGGTGACGATAAATGCCCACTTGAAGTAGGACAGCGTGGTTTTCTGGGCGGCGCTCATGTGCGGTCACCTCCGGAAAGGGAAACGATAGCGGAACGACGTGGAGCGTCGTGCCGCACGCAGAAAGCACGCGCGCGAAGCACATTCAGGTTATTCATAATTTTTAATCCGCCGGCCAATTTTGCAGGCGGTACCGACATCACGAGAGCGCCGTAAAACTCTCGCCAGAGGGGCCCGGCACCTTTGTTTCCTCTGTCCTTTCGCGACGTCTCGTCGCAGGACCTCTTTCTACTCTTCGAAGATCACGCTTTCGTCAAGCCCCTGTGATGTTCCCAGCGTAAAGTTCCAACCGGGGACACCACAACGGGCATAGACAATCTATTCCGCCGCGATACGATCTTCGGCCTGACGGCGGCGCTTGAGCGTATTTTCGCGAAAGAAAATATAGAGTCCAGACAAAACGATCAATCCGGCACCGGCAACGATGCTTGCCTGCGGCACATCACCGAAGAACATCCAGCCGAAGATGACCGCCCACAGCAACAGGGTATATTGCAGCGGCGCGACCGTGGCCGCATCGGCGAGCTTCAAGGCGCGGTTGACGAGCACGTGGGCAGTCATGGCCACAACGCCCAGCATGCAAAGCAGGGAAAGATCGAAAGCAGACTGAATGGGCGCCCATCCGGACGGAGCGGCGGCGACGGCCACAACTGCGGCAACGGCTGCACCGACGATCTGCCAGAATGCCAGAACGGTATCGGGCGTGTTGCGAAGCTGGCGGCCTGATAACATCATGAATGCGAATGCCGCACTGCCCAGAATTGAAAAAAGCGCCGCCGAGGTCAGGCTTGCCGAACTTGGTTTCAACGCAATCACGACACCGACAAAACCGATAGCAATCGCGGTCCAGCGGCGCCAGCCGACCTTTTCGCCCAACAGAAACGGCGACAGAGCCGCGACATAGATCGGCGCTGCGAGCCAATAAGTCATGACGTCGGCAAGTGGCAAAGCCTTGACAGCGAAATAGAAACAGAAAAGCTCAGCGGTTGAAAAGAAGACACGAGCAGCCTGAAGAGAGGGGCGCTCGACTTTTACCACACTGGCGAGGCCACCCCGCCAAAGGATCGGAACCAGGATGACGAGTGCCGCAGCGCTTCTGATGAGCACCACTTGCCCCAGGCTATAGGTCGCGACCAACCACTTCCCCATCGCATCATTCAACGCGAAAAGCAGCATTCCAAGCAGCATGACGGCCACGCCGAGACCAGTCGGCGAGAGCTTTCGAAGTATATTCGGCATTTCAGTTCCTGATGTCTCCCAATGGCTGCATTGGTCGTTCAGGCGACGGCCACTTGTCAAGTCCGGCGCGAGCGCCTTCCGGCAATAATCATACAATTAGGCTCGCAGAATCTGTTCCGTGCAGATTTCAGGCGAAAATCCGTCGTTCTGCAGCAACCAACTCCTGTAGAAAATCAACCACTGTCCGTACCCGAACAAGCTGGCGCGCAGATTCGTGATACGCGGTCCAATAGGCACGACTAATGCCGATCTCGGGCAATATCCGTATCAACTCTGGATACTGCCCGGCGATATAGTTGTGCAGGATGCCGATCCCCGCTCCCGAACGCACAGCCTCTGTCTGGCCGATAGCACTGGAGATTTCGAACGTCGCATCCCAGTCCCGCATGATTTCGCCGGTATAGTTCAACGACGGCGAAAAGATCAGATCTTCCACGTAGCCGATGCGGCGATGCTGCTTGAGGGCTTCGACATCTTGAGGAGTACCGTACTCTTCGAGATAGGCCTTCGAGGCATAAAGCCCGAGCGAATAATCGGTCAGTTTCGACTGCACCAATCTGCCCTGATCCGGCCGTTCAATCGTGATGGCAATGTCCGCTTCTCTCTGCGAAAGAGAAAAGGAGCGTGGCACCGGCACAAGCTGGATCTTGAGATCGGGATAACGCGCTGTCAGCCGACCGAGCCTTGGCGCAAGAAACGAAACGCCCAGACCATCCGGCGCACCAATGCGCACGGTTCCCGCCACGGCGGTATCAACGCGGCCAAGGCTTGCTTGCGCATTGAGCATTTCGGTTTCCATGCGCTCCGCAGAACCAAGAAAACGCTGCCCCTCCTCCGTCAACTCGCAGCCGTTCGTCCGGCGAATAAAAAGCCGGGTTTTCAGTGCCTCTTCCAGCGAGGTCAATCGCCGGGACAAGGTTGCATGGTTGAGCCCCAGCCGTTTCGATGCCGCAAGGATCTGTCCTGTCCGGGCGACGGCAAGAAATATACGGACATCATCCCAGTTCATGGCTTGCTTCGCATGATGACGGGGTCAACCTCGACCAAGGTCAGAGAAGTGACCATTGTTGCTACCGCATCCTTGTATTTCAGGAAATGCGGCGTCCTTAGGTGGGCCTCGTATGCTGCCTGGCTCGCATAGACCTCAAGAATACGGATTTTTCCTGGACTGCCTTTGAGGGCGACAGCGTTCAATGCCAGCACGCCATCCTCCCGGCTGACTGAAGCCTCGATTTCTTCGGCAAGCAAGCTGCGATAGGCGTCGATATGCAATGGATCGATTTCGATCTCGGCCATCCGCACCACTGGTTCATCCTGCATCGGTCCTGACCCTCCTGACCGCCATGACCGACGTTCGGTCAACATCGCCGTGCTTTAATTTACGCACAACGGTTTCTTATCTGAGTTCATTGATTTGTACAAATTGAAGTGCAATGGTTCCGCCACCACAAAATTCCGGAGGAAAGCCCCATGAAGGAAATCGGTCATTTCATCGACGGCAAGCACGTGCCCGGCACCAGCGGCCGCACGTCGAACGTTTACAACCCGGCAACCGGCGAAGTGCAGGCGACTGTCGCTCTTGCCAGCGATGCCGAACTGCGTGCCGCGGTCGAAAGCGCCAAGAAGGCGCAGCCGAAGTGGGCCGCGACCAACCCGCAGCGCCGTGCCCGCGTGTTCTTCAAGTTCGTCGAACTCCTGAACCAGAACATGGACGAACTGGCCGTTCTTCTGTCGAGCGAACACGGCAAGACGGTGGAAGATTCCAAGGGCGACATTGTTCGCGGCCTTGAGGTTTGCGAATTCGTCTGCGGCATTCCGCATCTGCAAAAGGGGGAATTCACCGAGGGTGCTGGTCCGGCAATCGACATGTATTCGATCCGCCAGCCCGTCGGCATCGGTGCCGGCATCACGCCATTCAACTTCCCCGGCATGATCCCGATGTGGATGTTCGCGCCTGCTATCGCCTGCGGAAACGCCTTCATCCTCAAGCCATCTGAACGCGATCCATCGCTGCCGATCCGTCTTGCCGAACTGATGATTGAAGCAGGTCTTCCGGCTGGCATCCTCAATGTCGTCAACGGCGACAAGGGTGCCGTCGATGCGATCCTGACGGACCCGGATATCGGCGCCGTCTCCTTTGTCGGTTCGACGCCGATTGCCCGTTACGTCTACGGCACGGCTGCGATGAACGGCAAGCGCGCCCAGTGCTTCGGTGGCGCCAAGAACCACATGATCATCATGCCGGACGCCGATCTCGATCAGGCCGTCAACGCGCTGATGGGCGCTGGTTACGGCTCAGCGGGCGAGCGTTGCATGGCCGTTTCCGTCGCCGTTCCTGTCGGCGAGGAAACTGCAAATCGCCTCGTCGAGAAGCTTATTCCGCAGATCGAGGCGTTGAAGATCGGTCCCTATACCGACGACAAGGCCGACATGGGTCCGCTGGTAACCAAAGAAGCCCAGACCCGCGTCAAGGGTCTTATCGACAGCGGTGTGGAACAGGGTGCAAAACTGCTGGTCGATGGTCGCGACTTCAAGCTGCAGGGTTATGAAGACGGTTACTTCGTCGGTGGCTGCCTCTTCGACCACGTCACACCCGACATGGACATCTACAAGACGGAAATCTTCGGACCGGTTCTCTCCGTCGTTCGTGCCAAGAACTACGAAGATGCACTCGAACTGCCGATGAAGCACGAATATGGCAACGGTGTCGCCATCTTCACCCGTGACGGCGATGCGGCCCGCGACTTCGCAAGCCGTGTCAATATCGGCATGATCGGCATCAACGTGCCGATCCCGGTTCCGCTGGCATATCACTCCTTCGGCGGCTGGAAGGCTTCAAGCTTCGGTGACCTCAACCAGCACGGTACCGATTCGATCAAGTTCTGGACAAAAACCAAGACGATCACCTCGCGTTGGCCTTCCGGCATCAAGTCGGGTGCGGAATTTGTCATGCCGACGATGAAATAAGCACAACTGCAATTGTTATCTACGCTGAAGCCCTGCCTCACGGCGGGGCTTTTTGCTGCAAACAAGACAAAAAAACTCACATTTTCCGAAAAATAATTCCACTTAAAGCTGTTTTGATATAGCTGTCGCGTTCGAGGTGTGGGGACACCGAGAGACGGGAACACTTTGATTATTTGATTTGATGTGCCTGGAGAGGGGCATGTGAAGAGGGACTCACATGAGCGATATTGCCGTAGCAACGGATACGCGCGCCTATGAGCGCGGCGTCTTCAAGGGAAGTGCCGGAGAGTATTTCGGAATCTGGATCGTCAACATTCTGCTGACGATCATAACCATTGGCATCTACTCGGCCTGGGCAAAGGTCCGTCGCAAACGCTATTTCAATGGAAGCACTGAACTGGCCGGACGTGCCTTCGGTTACCACGCAACGGGCGGGCAGATCTTCAAAGGGCGACTGATCGCTTTTGCGTTCATCATCGTCATGCAGATCTTTGCAACGCTTCTGCCGGTTCTCGCCTTCATCCCGGCCATTCTTTTCGTGGCCTTCTTGCCATGGCTTGTCATGCGCAGCATTCGTTTCAACGCGCGTGTAACAAGTTATCGCAACGTACGTTTCGATTTTGCCGGCAAGACAGGCGGCGCGTTCGTCTCCGTCGTACTCGGCGGCTTCGTGGCGTTTATCTCTTTTGGCATTCTGGCACCGCTGGCGAGTCGTTGGGTCAATCGCTACGTTTTCGGCAACCTTCGCTACGGCGACCGGCCGTTCAGTGCCGACCCAAAAATTGGCGCGCTCTATCGCGTCTGGATCATTCCGGCCATCATGGTTGTTGTCGGCGGCACAGTGTTCAGCTTCCTGGGCTTCGCGATCTTTGCAGCCAACAGCGCGCTCGCCGATGACGAGACTACAGCCATCACCATGGCGCTTGGCTCTCTGTACATCGGCCTGTTCGGTGCTTTCCTGGTCTACGGCCTTGCTGGCATCGTTTATCGCGCCGGCGTACGCAACGTCGTGATCTCGTCTATGTTTCTCGATGGAAAACACCGACTTCTCAGCGATGTAAACCGTGGCCGTTATCTCTGGATCGTTATCTCCAACCTCGTTCTCAGCGTCATCACCCTTGGTCTGATGCGTCCCTGGGCTGCGGTTCGTGAAGCACGTTACAGTGTCGAGCACACGGGAATCCATTTTGACGGCGACATGGGCGAGGTTCTATCCTCGATCGAAGCGACGGGCGCTGCCGTCAGCGCCGAATATATGGATATGGAAGGCTTCGAGTTTGGTTTCTGATACCGGAGAAACCGTTTCGGGCGAGTGGCATGCCGCTCGCTCGAATGTTTCGAGTGCTGCCAGGCTGAAGCTTGGCGGTACTATTCTTCTCGTCCTCGACGGCAAAGATGGCCATACAAGGACACAGGCGGAGATTGGTTCGGTGGAGATCAGCCACCGGATTGGAGCAATCCCGCGCGAGTTGCATTTCCCGGATGGATCGCTGTTCGAAACCTCCGACAATGACGGGATAGACCGTCTGCTGCAGGGCTACATCACAAAGCGTTCCGGGCTGGTAAACTGGCTGGAGCAATTCCGCCTGCGGCTGGTGGGGATCACTCTGTGCGCAGTGCTTCTCGCTTATGGAACCTACAAGCTTGCACTGCCGGCCATGGTGGAAGTGGCAGTTGCCGTCACCCCGCCCATTGTCCCACAGATCATGTCTTCCAGTACACTGGAAGCGCTAGACAGGACGGTCTTTTCCGAAAGCGCACTGCCGGTGGAAAAGCAGGACAGGATAAGGGCCGAATTCGCACGGATCGCAGCGCATGCGGAAGGTTCGCCTGAAACCTACAAGCTGAATTTCAGAGATGGCGGCTATATCGGCCCGAACGCGTTCGCGCTGCCGGACGGCACGATCGTTCTCACCGACGAACTGGTCGAACTGGCCGGCGACGACACGCAAATGATCACCGGCGTCCTCGCCCACGAAATAGGCCATGTGGAATATGAACATAGCCTTCGTCAGCTTTATCGCGCCGCCGGTGTTGCGGGCCTCGTGATGCTGGTCGCCGGCGACGTCGGATCTGCAATGGAGGATATTCTGACGCAGGGCGGTGGTCTTCTGGCACTTTCCCATTCACGCGATGCAGAACACCAGGCCGACCGACGTTCAGTGGAGCTGATGCGTGCAGCAGGACTGGACGCCACCGCCATCGAACGCTTCTTCGCGATCCTTGAGGAAAAACTGGGCGACAAGGATGGCACCACCATCATTTCCACCCATCCCGGGACGCCGGAGAGGCGAAAGGCCATCCTCGACTACGACGCCTCGCTGGACAGCAAACCGGCCGGCCAGTGAATCACTCCGCGAGCGCCTCCTCAACGACGGGAAGCGCTTGCAAAATCATCAGTTCGCCGGCCCTTCGTTGAAGCCCACCTCATCCACCAGTTCGGAAGCCTCCTTGCGGTGCGCGGCAATGTCCGTCAACGACAGCTTGTCGGGATTGATGGGCCCGAAACCCTTCACGACATCGGAAGGCTCGGCACCGGGCAGAACAGGATACTCGAAGACCTGCTGCGCGTAGATTTCCTGGGCTTCACGCGAGGCCAGAAACTCCATCAACTTCAATGCATTGTCCTTGTTGGGCGCGTATTTCGTCATCGACATTCCGGAAATGTTGACATGCGTGCCGCGATCACCAGCATTGGGGAACATGACGCGGACTGAACCTGCCCATTCCTTTTCTTCCGGTTCCCGGTCATTGGTCAGCATCAGCCCGACGTAATAGGTGTTGCCCAGTGCAATATCGCACTCACCAGCAAAGATCGACTTGGCCTGGGTGCGATCCGTTCCGTCCGGTTTGCGGGCCAGATTGTTCTTCAGGCCCGTGAGCCAGGTTCGCGTGTACTCGACGCCATGATGGGCGATCATCGAGGCAAACAAGGCGATATTGTAGGAGTGCTGGCCGTCGCGGATACAGATTTTGCCTTTCCACTTCAGGTCGGCAAGCTCTTCATAGGTAATGTCTTTTTGCGCAACACGCTCTTTCGAGGCATAGACGACACGACCACGTGTCGTCAGCCCGAACCACTCTCCTTGCGGATCGCGCAGGTTCGCCGGGATATCCTTTTCAATGACCGGATCATTCAAAACCGGTTGCGTCACGCCACCCTCTTTGGCCTCGACCAGCCGGGCAATATCAACCGTCAAAAGCACGTCCGCGGGCGAGTTGACCCCTTCAGCCTGTATCCGTTCAACGAGCCCCTTATCGAGAAAAAGGACATTCGTCTCTATGCCCGTTTCCTTCGTGAACGCGTCGAGGAGTGGCTGAATCAATTCCGGCTGGCGATAGGAGTAAACATTGACCTCCCCTTCGGCAAAAGCTGTCGTCGCCATCGATAACGCAGCAAGACTCACAAAAACGGCACCGGGAAAACGGGATTTCATGCTTGCCATTGAGTTCGTCTCCATTAAAGTCCGATTCTTGAGTTTTCTGTTCATGAATCTGCGGAACCGTCAACAATTCAGTTCGCGAAATCTCGAACAGATGAGATTTTTTCAGTTTCTGGAATTGTTCTAAACTGAAAAAGAGACTATATAACTCCACATTGAGAGTTAGGAGACCAGCATGCGCTTGACCAAACAGACCAACTATGCCGTTCGCATGTTGATGTATTGCGCCGCAAACGAAGGCCATCTGAGCCGCATTCCGGAAATCGCCAGAGCCTATGGCGTGTCGGAGCTGTTCCTTTTCAAAATTCTTCAGCCGCTGAACAAGGCCGGGCTGGTTGAGACCGTCCGTGGCCGTAATGGTGGCGTGAGACTGGGCAAGCCTGCCGACAAGATCAGCCTGTTTGACGTTGTCAAAGTCACAGAAGACAGCTTCGCCATGGCGGAATGCTTCGAGGATGGCGCCGTCGAGTGTCCGCTTGTTGACAGCTGCGGCCTGAACTCGGCGCTGCGCAAGGCACTCAACGCCTTCTTCGACGTCCTGACCGAATATTCCATCGACGATCTCGTCAAGGCCCGTCCGCAGATCAACTTCCTGCTCGGCCTCGACACGGAAATGCCGCGCACGGCTTCTCTTCCCGCAGCCTAATTCGTCAAGTTCAAGATACGATCTTACTTGGAACCCGCAACGCCACGTTGCGGGTTTCTTTATGTGACTGCCTCTCCAGGTCCATTATTTTTCCCGCGACGTGTTGACGTCTCAAGCCGAAACGGCGCATGTGGGATTGAGCTTCCCAAGCAATTTCCATTCGCGTTGCAATGATAATCAAGCCGGAATTCCATACATTTTTGCTGACGGCCATCATCGGCAGCATTGGAGCATTTATTGCCAGTCTGCTCGGCATACCGGCACCGTTTCTGTCAGGGCCGGCAGTTGCCGTGACCCTGTCGGGGCTTTCGGGTTTGAAGCTCGGCATCCCCTCCTATATCCGCAACGCCTGTTTTGTCGTCGTTGGCATCTCGATGGGAACCAGCGTTACGCCTGCCGTGATTGACGCGGCAAAGACCTGGCCCATCAGCTTTGTGGTGGTGCTCGTCGCCGTCGTCATCATGCTCTATGTCGCCTACTGGATTTTGCATTACGGCTTCGGTTATGACCGGACCACGGCAATGCTTGGCGCCTCCCCAGGTCATCTCAGTTACATCATCAGCCTCAGCGCCGACACCAAGAGCGATCTCGCTACCGTCAGCATCGTACAGAGCGTGCGGGTATTGGCGCTGACGTTGTCGGTGCCGCTGATCGTCGAATATTTCAACCTCGTCAGCACCGAACCGCCAATCATCAACCCACCGATGGGCCTTGTGACATTGGGGTTGACGATTATCGCCTCTCTGGCGATGGGCCTGCTCTTCCTGCGCTTGCGGTTTCCAGCAGCCTTGCTTCTTGGCGGTGTTGCCGTTTCCATCAGTTCGCACATCACCGGCTTTACAGAAGGTGGTGTTCCAAACTGGTTGAGCCTTCCGGTTTATGTTCTTATCGGCTGTCTTATCGGAACGCGGTTTTCCAATGTGTCACTCATGGATGTGCGCAAAGGTTTCATTGCAGGCCTTGTCGTCACGATCGCCGTGATGTTCATCGCTGGCGTCATTGCTTGGATGATCTCCAACATAACAGGCGTACCGCTGAATGCCGTGATGATTGCCTATTCCCCGGGTGGTCTCGAAACCATGGCGGCAATGGCCGTGATGATGCATGCAGACACTGCCTATGTCGGCTCTCATCACGTCTTGCGGCTGCTCTTCCTGTCGGTTTTGATGCCGCTGGTGATGGGCAAGGATGCCCGCAACAAAGGCGATCTTTGACGGGCTCGCGGACGCGCATTCTCCGACGTCTGGATCGCAAAAAATCCGAAGCATTTCTGCAACCATTTTCCGCCTCGGCCGTTCTTGACCGTTGAGCCGGCGACATCGGCGGCTTTTGCGCGTCTGCAGATCGATCCACCGGAGGAATTTTTCATGAGCCGCTTGAGGACCCTGACAGGCGCAGCAGTCGCCTTCGCCCTTTATGCTTCCATTGCCCAGGCCCAGGTCGTCGTTTCCTCCAAGATCGATACTGAAGGCGGTGTGTTGGGCAATATCATTCTGGCCGTCTTGAACCAGAACAACATTGAAACGACGGATCGTATTCAACTTGGCGCGACGCCCGTCGTTCGCAAGGCGATCACCGCCGGCGAGATCGATATCTACCCGGAGTACACCGGCAACGCTGCCTTCTTTTTCGAGAAGGCTGATGATCCGCTCTGGAAGGACGCAGGCAAAGCCTATCAGGAAGCCAAGACGCTTGATCTCGAGGCAAACAAGATCGTCTGGCTGACGCCATCGCCCGCCAACAACACCTGGGCAATTGCTATCCGCAAGGACGTTGCCGACAAGAACAACCTCAAGACACTGTCGGACTTCGGCAAGTATGTTGCAGATGGCGGCGAGGTGGTGCTGGCAGCCTCTTCGGAATTCGTCAACTCGGCTGCAGCGCTACCAGCCTTCCAGACCACATATGGCTTCACCATGAAACCGGCGCAGCTCATCACACTTTCGGGTGGCGATACGGCGGCCACGATCGCGGCGGCTGCAAACCAGACCAACAACGCCAACGCCGCGATGGTTTATGGTACGGACGGCGGCATCGCACCATCCGGTCTTGTTGTGCTGGAAGACGACAAGCATGTTCAGCCCGTCTATCAACCCGCCCCCATCATTCGTGAAGAGGTTCTGAAGAAGAACCCGAATATCGAGGCACTGCTGAAGCCTGTATTCGAAAAACTGGATCTGGCAACATTGCAGGAACTGAATGGACGCGTGCAGGTGGGTGGTGAGCAGGCGAAAGCTGTAGCAATCGATTTCCTGACGAAAAACGGCTTTGTGAAATAACATCACGTGAGTGACTGCAGAGGGAGGCAGCCTTTGACCAGACGGCCTGACAAAGTCGGCGTACTGATCTCGTGCCTCCTTTTCTATGCAGTCCTCTTCTCACCCTTCATGACGTTTCGTGCAAACCGCATTGTTGCCGGCGAAACGAAGACGATCTTCGAATCTCTTCCAACATGGGTGGCGGCAACGTTTCTCATCTTCACGCTGTTTGCCGGCGTCATTGCCTTCTTTCGCTCCCCTATAGTTTTGAGACTGGCAGTTTCTCTCATCGGCCTCGTCGCCGTTGCTATCGTCGCGGGTCTAGCGGCGACAACCCTCACACCCGATAACAATAGTTACGCTCGCGTTTCACCAGCCAGCGGCTTCTGGCTTCTTTTGACGGCTTTCCTGCTTCTCGCCACCGACGCGGTCGCACGGCTGCAACCGAAACCACTGTTGCGGGTCGTCATGCTCGGAGGCGCACTCGCCGTTCTTGCAAGCGTGCTAGCGAGCGGTCTTTGGGATGATCTTTCCATTCTCAAGGAATATGCCAACCGTGCCGACATATTCTGGAGTGAGGCGATCAGACATGTGGAGCTTGCCTTGGGATCACTGTTTGCTGCCACCCTCATCGGAATTCCCATCGGCATCCTCTGTGCCAAAGTCGATCGGCTGCGACCGGCCGTGCTGAACGGGCTCAACATCGTCCAGACTATTCCTTCCATTGCTCTCTTCGGTATTCTGATCGCACCGCTCGGTTGGATCGCCGCCAACGTTCCGGGTGCTTCAGCGATGGGGATTCGCGGTATCGGCATGGCGCCTGCCTTCGTGGCCTTGTTTCTCTATTCGCTCCTGCCGGTGGTCTCCAACACCGTTGTTGGCCTCGCGGGCGTGTCGCAGGCTGTGCAGGAGGCCGCGCGCGGGCTTGGCATGACGACCCTGCAGCGACTGTTCCGCATCGAATTTCCCCTCGCCCTCCCCGTGATCCTGACTGGCATCCGCATTGTGCTGGTTCAGAACATTGGGCTCGCAACAATCGCTGCCCTGATCGGCGGCGGCGGCTTTGGCGTTTTCGTCTTTCAGGGAATCGGCCAGACTGCGATGGATCTGGTGCTGCTCGGGACAATTCCCACAGTCCTGCTTGGGCTGACAACGGCCATCGTGCTCGATGCGCTCATCGACAGCAATCTCTTCAGTGCAAGCAGAAAGCGTGAAGCATGATCGAGATCGAAAACATCACCAAACAATATGACGGTGCTGCGGTGGTCGACGATGTATCGTTGGTCGTTGCTCCACGCACCGTGACAGTCATCGTCGGTACGTCGGGGTCTGGTAAAACCACGCTGCTGCGAATGATCAACAGACTGGTGGAGCCAAGTTCCGGGACTATCCGCATTGATGGAGACGATGTTACCGACATACCCGGTTTCAAGCTTCGCCGGCAGATCGGATATGCCATCCAGGGACACGGTCTGTTTCCACACCGCACGGTCGCTCAGAACATCGCAACCGTCCCTGAATTGATCGGCTGGGATAAAAAGCGGATCGATGCCAAAATCGAAGAGCTTATGCAGCTTTTCCAGCTCGAGCCCTCGCTCTATGCCAACCGATTTCCGCATGAACTGTCAGGTGGGCAGCAGCAGCGTGTCGGTGTCGCCCGCGCACTTGCCGCTGAACCGAACATTCTGCTGATGGATGAACCTTTCGGCGCGCTCGATCCGGTCATCCGTGCCAAGGCGCAGATGGATCTTCTTGAGATTCAGAAAAAACTCGGCGTGACGATTGTACTTGTCACGCATGACATGGACGAAGCATTCCGGCTGGCCCAGCAGATCGTCGTGATGGACAAGGGCCATATCGTGCAGAGAGGGTCACCCGTCGAACTGGTTCTCGAGCCCGCAACGGATTTCGTTCGGACGATGATCGGCGAAAACGAGCGTTCCCTGAAGCTGCTTTCCGTCCTGCCTGTTGCCGATGTCATCGAGCCGGGCCATGCAGAAGGGCACCCCTTGAGCGCTCACGCCAATCAACGCGACGCACTTTCCGCCATGTTGTGGGCGGGACTGGATGCCCTGCCGGTGCTTGACGATGATGGTAGAGCGCTCGGTCGCGTGCGCCGTGACGTTCTCCTCCAGCGCGCCACTGGAGCTCCATGAACAGGGTCGGCGAATTTGTCATCAATGGACTACTTGTCGTGATGCTTGTCGTCTTCCTGGCATCACCGCAGCTTTTCGCACCTCTGTTTCAGCCACTCGTCCAGCCCAATGCGCCACCGATCTATGTGCAGGCCAGCCTGTTGTCGTTGACCTTTTCGCACCTGGAGATCGTCGCTATCGCTACGGCGCTCGCAACGTTGATGGCTGTGACACTTGCCATCATCGTTACGAGGCCATTTGGTGCAGCATTTCTGCCGCTCTCGCGCAGCATCGTCAATGTTGGACAGACATTTCCGCCTGTCGCCGTCCTGGCGCTTGCCGTACCGATGATCGGCTTCGGCGAGAAGCCGACCCTTATCGCACTTTTCCTATATGCCCTACTTCCGGTTTTCGAAAATACGTTGACGGGGCTGACCGTACTCCCGCCAGCAGTCATGGATGCCGCCAAAGGCAGCGGCATGACGGGTTGGCAACGGCTCGTCAAAGTGGAGTTACCGCTCGCGCTTCCGGCCATCCTTGCGGGGATCAGACTGTCGGCCGTCATCAGCCTATCAACCGCAACCATCGGCTCGACCGTTGCTGCGCGGACACTTGGCGAAATCATCATTGCCGGGCTGCAATCCAACAATCTGGCCTTCATCCTTCAGGGCGGATTGATCGTCGCGGCGCTGGCAATCCTGATCCATGCCGGCTTTTCCGCACTGGAGAAGACCGCATCCAGAAAGGCTGGATATCAGTGAGATCAGCCTTTCCGATTTCCCAGATCCCGCAGTGCGTTTGCTTGTCCTGATCCAACAGAACCGTTTCCCTCGAGCGAGAAATGCTCTAAGGGCTTGGCCATCGAAAACAGGAAATTCGAGGTTCGGGTGACACAGGCAATCGTTGTGATGGGAGTGAGCGGCTGCGGCAAGTCCACAGTCGGAGAGGCACTGGCCGAAAAACTGGGCATCGCTTTCATAGAAGGTGACAAGCTGCATCCGAAATCGAACGTCGACAAGATGTCCGCCGGCACACCTCTGACCGATGAAGATCGCTGGCCCTGGCTCGATCTCATCGGTGTGGAACTGCGAAAAGGTTACGAAGGCGCCGGTATCGTCGTCTCTTGCTCGGCGCTGAAAAAGATCTATCGCGACCGGCTTCGGGAAGCCTGCGACGGCAAGCTCGCTTTCGTCTATCTCGACGGCAGCCTCGAGTTGCTCAGCCGCCGCATGGGCGAGCGCAAGGGACATTTCATGCCGCTTTCACTGCTGCAGACCCAGCTTGCAACCCTGGAAGTTCCGACAGGCGAGACCGGGGTGGTGACAGTCAGCATCGATGCGACACCGGACGAAATCGTCGAAAACGCCTTTTCCGGCCTGAAGGACGTTCGTTTCTAAAGCCCTAGCTTGTCTCTGAGACCGTACCACCACGCCCCGAGCACGGTGAGCGGTACGCGGAATGTCTTTCCGCCAGGAAACGGATAATTCGGCAAGGAACTCCACACATCAAAACGTTCGGCGTGGCCTGCAACGGCCTCGCCGAGGATCTTGCCTAGCAAATGCGTGGTCGTGACGCCGTGACCACTGTCGCCGTGCGAGAAATAGACGCTGTCGGAAAGCTTGCCCATATGCGGGATGCGCGTCAGCGTCAGCGCGAAATTGCCGCTCCAGGCAAAATCGATTTTCGTCGTCGCCAGTTGCGGGAAGGTCTTCAGCATGTTGGGCCTGATAACACCGGTCAGGTCAGCCGGATCGCTTCCACCATAACCGATGCCGCCGCCATAGAGCAGACGATTATCGGACGTGCGGCGATAATAATCGAGAATGTAGTTGGCATCTTCGACGCAATAATTTGCCGGCAAAAGGCTTTCAATCAACTGCGGATCGAGCTGCTCGGTTGCCATGACCTGGCTTGAAACGGGCATCATACGATCCCCGATCTCCGGCAGAAGCGTGCCAAGATAGGCATTGCCGCACACAAGCACGTATTTCACCTTGACGCTGCCAGTCGCGGTGCGAACAACGGGGCTCTCACCCTCTTCGACTGAAATAACCCGCGAATTTTCGAAGATCCGTGCGCCGAGGCTTTCGGCAGCGGCAGCCTCTCCCTGCACCAGATTGAGCGGATGAATGTGACCGCCAAAGCGATCAATCATTCCGCCTGCATAACGGTCTGTCTCCACGTATCTGCCGACATCAGCCTTGGACACCATTTCCAGGCCGCCGTGTCCGTGTTTTTCCCAATGCTCCTTATGTGCTTCCATTTCGCGGACCTGCTTGGGCGTGAAGGCCGCGAAGAACCCTCCATCGACAAGATCGCAATCAATCGCATATTTCTTGACGCGCTCACGGATGATGGCCCCACCTTCAAGCGACATCGCTCCGAGCTTCACAGCCTTTTCGCGACCGTAGCGTCCGGCGATGGTTTCAAGATCACGGCTATAGCCGTTGACGATCTGACCACCGTTGCGACCCGAGGCACCGAAACCGACCCGCACGCCTTCCAGCACAACCACGGAATACCCGCGCTCACTGAGTTCCACAGCCGCAGAGATACCAGTGAAACCACCGCCAATGATGCAAACATCGGCATCCAGATGCCCTTCCAATGAAGGACGCACGGATTTCACGTTGGCTGAGGCCGCATACCAGGACGACGTATGACCGGGATTGGGAATTGGGGTGACCTCTGCCATCTCTCACACCGTCCTGATATAGGCGTCATATTCGACGTCGGTTACACGCAAGGAAAACTCGGATAGCTCCTGCTGCTTGCAGGCGGAGAAGAGCGTGCGGTACTTCTGGCCAAGCGTCGCATAAGCAAAACTCGAACGCGTAAAACGCTGCAGCGCATAATCCCAGTTTGTCGGCAGGGGCTCATGATTGATGGCATGGCTGTCACCGGAAATCGCGCCGCCCGGCTGACGTTTCTCCTTCATGCCGGCGAGCGCCGCACTGAGGATCATCGCCAGAACAAGATAAGGATTGGTGTCCGCGCCCGCGACGCGGTGCTCGATGCGTGTTGCCGCCCGACTGGCTGTAATGACGCGCACCGCAGCCGAACGGTTGTCGAAACCCCAGGACGCGTAGGTCGGGGCGTGTTCGCTGGGCGTCAGTCGACGGTAGGAGTTTGCATGGGGCGCAAAGATCGCCATGCTTTCCCCCATGTTCTCCAGAAGACCGCCAACAGAGTGCATCAGCGCGTCCGACGGTCCGTTTTCACCGCCATATATGTTGTTGCCGCTCTTATCGAGAACCGAGAAATGAACGTGCATGCCGTTTCCGGCCTGCATGCCATAGGGCTTGGCCATGAAGGTCGCATCGAGATCATGTTTGCGCGCCACCCCCTTGACGATGCGCTTCAGAAAGACTGCGAAGTCTGCCGCCTGCAACGCATCCGGCACATGGTTGAGATTGATCTCATACTGGCCAGGACCATTCTCCCGCAGCGTCGTGTCCGCAAGAACGCCCTGTGCCCGGCATGCGGTGGCAATATCGTGAAAGACATCTTCGAAATCCTGCAATTCGGAAATCGACAGCACTTGCGTCTGACCCGTATGCCAGCGGCCTTCGCGACTGTTCGGTGGACGGACAGGATCGAGTGCAGACCGGACCGGATCGATGAGGTAAAATTCCAGTTCGGTGGCAACGACCGGTGTGAGGCCGGCTTTGCGGTATCCCTCCAGGACCTGCGACAACACGTGGCGCGGATCGCCATAAAAGCCTGATCCATCCGGGTTTCTCATCGCGAGAAGAACCTGCGCCGTTGGTCGCCCAAGCCAGCTTACACGTGAAAGAGTACCGGGAACAGGAAAGCAGAAGCCGTCCGGATCGCCTGTTCCCTCCGCCAAACCTGCCGCATGCACATCGCGACCCCAGATATCCAGGGCATAAACGGAGCGGGGTATTGCCATACCTTTTTCAAGAACGTCGATGGCGCGTTCACGCGGTATCCATTTGCCGCGCGGCACACCGTTCGCATCTATGACGAACGCTTCAAGTATTTCGATATCGGGATTGTCGGCGAAAAATTTCTTTGCGTTTTCAATATCATCCATCATGCACCAGCAGGCTGTTTTCCATTTCGGTTCGCGCCATATGATGCGCTAACGAAAATCGTCCTGCTGCTGATAGATGAGAAATCTCGCCGTCATGATGACGTTCGCCCCTTTTTTACGCGACGACCACGCGCCTTTTCCCCTTTATGAAAGGCATGGTACGTGGCCGAACGCGGAAAGGCCAGAGAATTCCTGACAGAGTGCTCTCAGGGATTGAACCTGCCCGGGCGATAGGCATCGATGGGAATGACCGGTTTCTCGCCAAGAATGGTTTCAGCCAGAACCCGACCGGTGATCGGCCCAAGCGTCAATCCGTGATGGGCGTGACCAAAGGCAAACCAGAGCGTGTTGTGCCGTGGCGCCCTGCCGATGATCGGCATCATATCCGGTGTGCAGGGTCGTGAGCCCATCCATGGCTCCGCATCCAGCCGTCCGCCAAGCGGAAAGGCGGTACGGGCAATCCGTTCCGCTCTCTCGATCTGAACCGGTGATTTCGGTGCATCACGTTCAGCAAACTCGGCACCCGTGGTCAGGCGGATACCCTTTCGCATGGGCGCCAGAAAGTAACCCCTTTCGGCGTCGATCAACCAGTTGTTGAGTCTCGTTCCCGGCTGCGGCGCATAGTGCATGTGATATCCACGCTTGACGCCAAGTGAAAACCGGTACCCAAGCCGTTCCGTCACCGTATCCGCCCATGGACCGAGAGCAACAACAGCATGTTCAGCCTCAATCGCCCCGGTATCGGTGCGAACCGTCCAGCCTTTAGCGGTCTGGCTCAACGTCGATGCATCGCCGCGCACGACCGTCCCGCCCAGACTTTCAAACAGTCTGACATAGGCAAGCGTCAACGCATGCGGATCGCGAACCGACCACGGATCGTTCCACTTCAGTCCGCCAACGAAATCGCGACGGAGATCCGGTTCGGCCTCTGCCAGTTCCGCCGCGCTCAGTGTCGTGTAGGAAATCCCATAGTCGCGGGCCAAGCGCTCGGCGCCGGCGTAATCCGCATCGCGCTTTTGAGCTGTGCGGTAAGCTTCCATCCAGCCGTTCTTGACGATCAGGTCGTCAGCATTCGCTTCCTCAATCAGGATTTTGTGTTCAGACACCGAATGTTCGATAAGGGGCGCATAAGCGCGCGAGATCGCAGCATGGCGAGTGGGAGTGGAATGAAACCAGTAGCGTCCGAGGAAGGGGGCAATCTTCGGCATGGCACGCAGGTGATAATGGGCATCGATACGGTTGTTCAACGAATACTTCAGAAGAAGTCCGACGTCCTGCGGAAAACCATAGGGTTCAACCCCTTCGCGCTGAATGAGGCCCGCATTGCCGAACGATGTTTCTTCACCCGGCCCTCTCCGGTCGAGCAACACAACCGATTTGCCTCTACGCGACAGTTGCAAAGCCACCGAAACCCCAATGATTCCGGCTCCCAGAACAACCACATCCACTGCCATTCCAACCACCCATTCACACCGCACAGCCCATTGGGCACATCTGCAAGATGGGTCGGCAACTTTAGCAAAGCAATGGGAAAATTATCGCATTGAACGTCTATGATCGTTTGGACGCACGCAACGAGCGTCCAAACGTTTCAGTTCCGTAGCCCTATGTCGCTATTGGCCGATCGCCCGGGTTTCCATCGCCTCGATGTTGAACGCCGCCGCCAGCAAAGCCTTGGTATAGTCTTCCTGCGGCGAGGCGAAAATGTCGGCGGCGGGACCGCTCTCCACCACCTTGCCATGCCGCATGACGATCAGATCGTTGGCAAGCGCCTTCACGACTTTAAGGTCATGGCTGATGAAGAGATAAGCGAGATCGTGACGGGCCTGCAGGTCGCGAAGAAGATCGACCACCTGAGCCTGCACACTCATGTCGAGCGCCGAGGTCGGTTCATCCAGCATCACAAAGCGCGGCTTCAGGACCATGGCACGGGCAATGGCGATACGCTGGCGCTGGCCACCGGAAAATTCATGCGGGTAGCGCCAACGCGTGGCGGGATCGAGCCCCACTTCCTCCAGCGCCTTTGCGACAAGCGTGTCCCGCTCATCGGCTGAAAGCGATCGCTCATGAACCTTCAGCCCTTCCTCGATGATCTCACCGACCGACATGCGAGGGCTGAGCGAACCGTAGGGGTCCTGAAACACGACCTGAAGCCGGTTTCTCAGCGGCTTCATCATCTTGTAGGAATAGCTGTCGATCGACTGCCCGATGAAGCTGATGCGCCCTTCCGAGGCGATCAGCCGCGATAGGGCGAGGCCAAGCGTCGTCTTGCCCGAACCGGACTCACCGACAACGCCGACGGTCTGCCCCGCACGAAGCGTAATGTCTATCCCGTCAACAGCCTTCACGTGATCCACCACGCGGCGCATCAAACCCGCCTTGATCGGGAACCAGACCTTGATATCGTCGCCCTGCATAACGACGGGTTTTCTGTCGTCAGCCGGCGGCGGCTCGCCTTTCGGCTCTGCAGCCAGAAGGTGGCGCGTATAGTCGTGCTGCGGACGGGTGAAGACCTGCTCGACCATGCCTGTTTCCACGATCTTGCCCTTGGTCATCACGCAGACCCGATCCGCGAATTTCCGGACAATACCCAGATCGTGGGTGATGAACA
The DNA here is from genome assembly GCA_025559845.1 of Agrobacterium tumefaciens. Lineage (NCBI taxonomy): Bacteria > Pseudomonadati > Pseudomonadota > Alphaproteobacteria > Hyphomicrobiales > Rhizobiaceae > Agrobacterium > Agrobacterium tumefaciens. Next base: position 3,213,924 of record CP048469.1, on the reverse strand, counting down.
GCATGGACATGCCGTGCTGCGTCTTGAGATCACTCAACAGCTCAAGGATCTGTGCCTGAACCGTGACATCGAGCGCCGTCGTCGGCTCATCAGCGATCAACAGCTTCGGTCTGTTGGCAAGCGCCATGGCAATCATGACGCGCTGGCGCTGGCCGCCTGAAAGCTCGTGCGGATAGGCTTTAAGACGTTTTTCCGGTTCGCGAATACCGACCTGGAGCAGAAGCTCCAGAGTGCGCTTCCTGGCTTCAGCGCCGGTAATCGCCTGGTGCAGTTCGAGAATTTCGCCGATCTGCTGCTCGATGGTGTGAAGCGGATTGAGCGATGTCATCGGCTCCTGAAAGATCATCGTGATGTCGTTGCCGCGAACGCGGCGCAACATCTTTTCCGGCAGGCTCAACATGTCCTTGCCATCGAAGAGGATCTTGCCAGACGGGTGGCTTGCGGCCGGATAAGGCAACAGTTTCAGGACGGAGTTTGCCGTCACCGATTTTCCGGAGCCGGATTCACCGACGAGCGCAACGACCTCGCCCGGCATGATGTCGAAGGATACATGGTCGACGGCGAGGCTCGTTGCACCACCCTGGTGAAAGGCGACCGACAGATCCTGAACCGAAAGAAGGGGTTGTTTCATGGTTTCCGTCATGGCGATCACCGGAACGTCTTGCGCGGATCGAAGGCGTCGCGCACGGCCTCGCCAACGAAGATCAGCAGCGACAGCATGATCGACATGGTGAAGAAAGCGGTCAGACCGAGCCAGGGCGCCTGAAGGTTATTCTTGCCCTGCGCGATCATCTCACCCAGAGACGGCGAGCCGGGCGGCATGCCGAAACCAAGGAAATCGAGCGAGGTCAGCGTTGTGATCGAACCGGACAGAATGAAGGGCAGGAAGGTCAGCGTCGCGACCATGGCGTTGGGCAGCAGGTGCCGGAACATGATTGTCCAGTTGCCGACACCGAGCGCACGGGCGGCACGAACATATTCGAAATTGCGGGCGCGCAGAAACTCGGCACGCACAATGCCGACGAACCCAACCCATGAGAATAGCAGCATGATGCCAAGGAGAACGAAGAAACCGGGTGGCAAAATCGCCGCGATTATCAGCAGGATGTAGAGAACCGGCATGGACGACCAGATTTCGATGAAGCGCTGCATCAACAGGTCGGTCCAGCCGCCGAAATAGCCCTGCACAGCGCCTGCCGTCACGCCGACGATCGCCGAGGCAATGGTCAAAGCCAGACCGAACAGCACCGAAATACGGAAACCGTAGATCATCCGCGCCGTGACGTCGCGAGCCTGGTTGTCAGTGCCGAGCCAGTTGAGATTTCCGACCGTGCAGTTGGGGTCGGCGTCCCCTTGCGGATAAGCCGAGCAACGCTGCTGTCTGTCCATCAACCAGAAGGGCGGCGTCGGAGCCGAATGCGGAATATTCGAATTGACCGTCTGGTAGGAATAACGGATCGGCGGCCAGATCATCCAGCCATTGGCGTTGATTTCATCCTGAATAAAGGACGACTTGTAGTCGGTCTGCGCCAGGAAGCCGCCGAATTTTTCCTCTGGATAATCAACGAGCACAGGCATCAGAAGCTCGCCCTTGTAGGAGGCGAGGACCGGCTTGTCGTTTGCGATAAATTCCGCAGACAAACTGAGGAAAAACAGAATGAGGAACAGCCAGAATGACCAGTAGCCACGGCGGTTGGCCTTGAAATTCTGCCAACGTCGTTTGCTGGTCGGCGAAAACCACGGGCGCTTCGGTGGCACGACAACATCTGCCGTGGTAGGGGCTGCGATTGTCATCACACGTCCCTCCGCTCAAAGTCGATGCGCGGATCGATCCAGGTATAGATGAGGTCGGAGATGAGACCGACCACAAGTCCCATCAGGGAAAAAATGTAGAGCGTGCCGAAAACAATCGGATAGTCGCGGTTGACGACCGAAAGGTAGCCGAGACGACCAAGACCATCCAGCGAGAAGATGTTCTCGATGAGCAGCGAACCCGTAAAAAACGCGGAAATAAACGCGCCTGGAAAACCGGCGATGACGATCAGCATGGCGTTGCGGAACACGTGACCGTAAAGCACCTTGCGCTCAGAGAGCCCCTTGGCGCGGGCTGTCACCACATATTGCTTCTTGATCTCGTCGATGAAGGAGTTCTTCGTCAAAAGCGTCGTCGTTGCGAAAGCCGAAAGCGACAGCGCGATCAACGGCAAGGTCAGATGCCAGAAGTAGTCGATGATCTTCTGCCACCAGTTCAATTGGTCAAAGTTATCCGACACCAGGCCACGTAGCGGGAACCAGTCGAAGAATGATCCGCCGGCAAAAAGAACGATCAGGAGAATACCAAACAGGAAGCTCGGCACGGCATAACCGATGATGATGACACCGGAGGTCCAGACGTCAAAAGTCGATCCATCAGAAACGGCCTTCTTGATGCCGAGCGGGATCGAAATCATGTAGGAGATGATCAGAATCCAGAAGCCGAGCGACATGGAGACTGGCAGCTTGTCGATGATGAGATCGATCACCGAAGAGTTGCGGAAGAAGCTGTCGCCAAAATCGAAGCGGATGTAGTTCCACATCATGTCGAAGAAACGGGTGAGCGGCGGTTTGTCGAAACCGAACTGCTTTTCCAGTTTGGCGATCAAGTCCGGATCAAGGCCCTGTGCACCACGATATTTCGAACCGCTTTCGTCGAAACCGCCTGACTGGCCGATAAGATCGCCGCCGCCGGAAAGACGATCGGACGCACTGTCGCCCTGTCCCGTCAATTGCGCGACAACCTGTTCGACCGGGCCGCCCGGCGCGAATTGGATGACAAGAAACGAAATGCCCATAATGCCGATCATGGTCGGGATCATGAGAGCCAGACGTCTGAGAATATATGCTCCCATCAGTCCCTGCCTCGGGCCAATGCGCCAGCGGTTTTCGCTTCTGTCAAACCGGGTCCTTTCCTGAAGGCGCTCATCGCGCCCTGAACGATTCGTATCAGTCTATGTGAATCAAGCCTTCGAAGCGAAAGCAAGGCTTCTGGCGCTGCAGAGGAAAAACGAAGGCCGGTTCACAGTTCCAGCCTCGTGTTTTCGCTTCGGTCATCGCGAAGGTGGCTCACACCTTTCGCAGCCGATTCATTATCATTTTCCAGCTTCGGCCGACCACCAGACGGTCGGCATGCCCAGTGAATATTCGGGCAGGTTTTCAGGATGCGCCAATCGTCCCCAATACGCGATGCGCGAGGATTTGGAGCTGTAACTCGGCACAACGATGTGATGCGCCAACAGAACACGATCCAATGCGTGGACGGCGGCGACCAGATCGTCACGGTCCTTGGAAAAGATGACTTTCTTGATGAGGGCATCGATGCCCGGATCGCTGATGCCGCTGTAATTTTGCGAACCTTCGCGTTTGGCAGCGTCCGAACCCCAATATTCCGCCTGCTCATTGCCGGGGTTCATCGATTCTCCCCAGGCATTGTACATCACGTCAAAATCACGCGAGCGCCACCGATTGGTGAACTGCGACTGCTCGACGCTTCGAACCGTCGCATCGATGCCGATCTTCTTGAGATTTTGCGAAAACGACAGCGCCACCGGCTCGATCGTCGGCCCTCCCAGCATGATTTCGAAGCTCAAGGGCTGGCCGGTCTTGGTGTTGACCATCCTGTTGCCCTTCAGCTCGTAACCCGCCTCCTTCAGCATGGCGACGGCTTTTCGAAGGTTGTCGCGCAGTTTTGCCGGATCGCCATTGACCGGATTGCTATAGGGCTCCGTGAAAACACGCGGCGGAACGAGGTCTTTGACCTCATTCAGTATTTCCAGTTCACGCCCTTGCGGCAGGCCGGAGGATGCAAGCTCCGTGCGGAAGAAGTAGCTGTCGACACGGTCATAAGAGCCATAAAAGATCGTGCGCTTCAGCTCCTCGAAATCGAAGGCATAGTTGAGCGCCTCGCGAACACGCGGGTCGGCAAACTTGTCGCGGCGGGTGTTGAAAATAAAGCCGACCATAACGCCGACCTTTCGCATCTCGTTTTCAAGCTCTTCGCGCTTGATGCGACCGTCGTTGACCGCAGGAAAGTTATAGGCCGTTGCCCATCGCCGGGCTGAGTTCTCCCACCAGTAATCGGTATTGCCGGAGCGAAAGGCCTCGAACATCACGTCGCGGTCGGCAAAATAGCTGTAGACGATCGAGCCGAAATTGTTCTGGCCGACGTTCACGTTGACGTCCTTGCCCCAATAATCGTCGCGACGCTCGTAACGGATCGTGGAGCCGGGTGTCACTGCGGCCACGCGATACGGTCCAGACCCCATCGGCACTTCAAGTGTCGTCTTGGTGATGTCGCGAGGTTTTCCGTCCGTGCCATTGGCCGCCCACCAATGTTTGGGAACGATCAGAAGCTGACCGACGATCTGCGGCAGTTCGCGGTTGTTCGGCTCATCAAACTTGAAGGTGACCTCGCGCTCCGCCGTTTTCTCGGCGCTGACGACGTGGCGATAATAAAATTCCATTTGCGGATTGGATTTTTTCGCCTGTTCGAAACTGAAAACGACATCCTCAGGGGTCACGGGCTTGCCGTCGGACCATGTCGCTTCGGCGCGCAGGCGAAATGTCACCGAACTGAAATCGTCAGGATATTTCAAAGACTCGGCGAGCAGGCCGTACATGGAGGAAATTTCGTCCAATGCCGACGTCATCAACGTCTCGTAGACAAGGCCCAACCCCTCGCCCACCTCACCGCGCGCCAGAAGCGGATTGAGCGTATCGAAGCTGCCTTCTGCCGAAAGCTGCAGCGTTCCACCCTTTGGAGCATTTGGATTGACGTAATCGAAGTGCGAAAAATCACCGGGATGTTTCAGGTCACCAACGGTCGAAATCCCCTTTCGCCAGCCCTGCTCGTCCTGTGCGGAGGCGAAAGCCGGCATTAACAATGCAGATGCGGTCAGCGCGATAACAAAGCGGGATTTCAGTTGTGCCAATACCATACGGGAAAGCCCTGTTTTTCGTGTCTATTGTGCAGAGCATAAAACAAACAATGTCAAAAAACAGGTGCCGTGGCTCACAAGCTCTTTATCGAAGCAATATCTCAGGTTGCCGGCAAACATGGTTTCAACAAAATCCCGATCCAGTTTAATCTTGGGACAAGAGAATCATTCGGGCGGAGCAGGCGGCGACCATATGACGGCGGGATCATTGCGGGTTTTTAGAGGGGCTTTGTTGGCCATTTCGGTGCTTTCCAGCCTTCAGGTGGCAACGGCATCCGCAGAGGACCGTACTGCCAAAGAAGTTTTTGGCCACCTCGCCCTTCCGTCTGCCACCGTTTCGCAACCCATCGGGTCTTATGCAAAAGGCTGCCAGTCCGGCGCGATCGCAATGCCAACGGACGGCCCTGGCTGGCAGGCCATGCGGCTTTCCCGCAATCGCCGCTGGGGGCAGCCGCAACTGATCTCCTTCCTCGAGCAGTTTTCGCAGGACGCACAAAAGATCGGCTGGCCGGGCCTCCTGCTTGGCGACATCTCCCAGCCACGTGGCGGGCCTATGCTTTCCGGACACGCATCCCATCAGATTGGCCTCGATGTCGATGTGTGGTGGAGGCCAATGCCCGACCATCGCATGAGCGCGCAGGAGCGCGAAACAGTGCCGTTCATTTCCATGCTCGACAAAAGCAAATTCCTGACGGTCGATGACCGGAAATGGTCGCCGCTCAATGCTCGTCTGGTGATGATGGCAGCCAGCTATCCGCAAGTTGAGCGGGTGTTCGTCAACCCGGCCATCAAGCAGAAACTTTGTCAGACATGGACCGGCGATCGCACGTTCCTCGGCAAAATCCGCCCGATCTACGGCCACGACGAACATTTCCATATCCGGCTTGAATGCCCGCCAGGCGCCGCAAACTGCAAACCGCAGGCGCCCGTCGGCAAGGGAGATGGCTGCGACAAGTCGCTCGCATGGTGGTTCACCAAGGAGCCCTGGGCACCGCCGAAAAAGGACCCCAATGCCAAGCCGGTAAAACCGCGCCAGGTTATGGTGTCAGATCTGCCGGCCGCATGTGCAGCCGTTGCTTCAGCGCCCGCCCGCAACGCAGACGCCATGTCTGCCCAGGCCTATGCACCAGCACAGGCCTCCAGTCAGCCAAGTGTGGAATCTGTCATTCAGGCGGCGCCGCCCGTTTCACCTCCTGCGGATATTCCTCTTCCGCTCCAGCGTCCGACATTGAACTGAAACAGAAATGCGGCATTGAAAAGCGCCGCTTTTCAAATGGCGGCAAGCTGCTATAGAAGGCTTCAAATCGATTTAATTATTCATTGGAGAGATGCTGCCCATGGCTGAAGAACGCTGTATCGCGCTCATCGCCCACGACGAGAAGAAGGATGATATGGCGGATTTCGCCCGCCGGCATCAGAAAGCGCTCTCCAAGTTCAGGATCGTAGCAACGGGCACGACAGGCGGCCGGGTTCAGGAAGCGTGTCCGGATCTGAACGTTATCCGTCTGAAAAGCGGACCGCTCGGCGGTGATCAGCAGATCGGCGCGATGATCGCGACGGGAGAGGTGGATATGCTGATCTTTTTCACCGATCCATTGACCCCTATGCCGCACGATGTGGATGTGAAAGCACTGACCCGCCTCGCTACGGTCTACGACATTCCCATGGCGCTTAATCGTGCCACAGCGGAAAAGCTGATCGACTTCAACCTCGCCGACTGATGCTCGCACCAAAAGTGGAACAGGTAATGCCCAAGACGTCCGATACCGAATATCTTTCTTTTCCTATCCTTATTGGCGACATCGGCGGCACCAATGCCCGCTTTTCGATCCTGATCGATTCCTTTGCCGAACCCGTGCATTTCACGACGGTCAAAACAGCCGAGTTTCCGACCATCGACGACGCCATACAGCAGGCGGTTCTCGACAAGACGTCCATCCAGCCGGTTTCGACCATTCTCGCTATCGCGGGCCCGATCGAAGGCGATGAAATTCCGCTGACCAATTGCCACTGGGTCGTCAAACCCAAGGATATGCTGGCCAATCTCGGCCTGAAGGATGTGATCGTCATCAACGATTTCGAAGCGCAGGCGCTGGCGATTGCCGCTCTCGATGACGACAACCGCGAGCCGATCGGCCCTCAGGGCAAGGACGCACTGGCGTCCCGCGTCGTGCTGGGACCTGGTACCGGTCTTGGCGTCGCAGGCCTCGTTTACGCGCGGCACATGTGGTTTCCTGTTCCGGGCGAAGGCGGTCATATCGACATCGGCCCGAGAACGGAGCGCGATTACGCCGTTTTTCCGCATATCGAAACCATCGAAGGACGCGTCGCGGGAGAGCAGATCCTGTGTGGACGAGGACTGGTCAACCTGTACCGCGCCGTTTGCGCTGCTGACGGCATCGAACCGATATTTTCCGACCCTGCCGATATCACCTCCGAGGGTCTTGCGAATAGCAATGCCCAGGCGCAGGAAACACTGTCATTGTTCAGCACCTATCTCGGACGTGTCGCAGGTGACATCGCGCTGATATTCATGGCGAAGGGCGGAGTTTATCTGGCCGGCGGCATCTCACAAAAGATCATTCCAGCGCTCAAGAGCCCGGAATTCAGAGCCGCATTCGAAGACAAGGCGCCGCACAAGGCCCTGATGCGCAGCATTCCGACCTATGTCGTGACGCATCCGCAGGCAGCCCTTTCCGGACTTGCAAACTACGCCAGAACACCATCGGATTTCGGCCTCTCGCTTGATGGGCGCCGCTGGAAAGCCTGATAGCTTGCGAAGCGGGCGGATGATCTTTAACTTCCGCCGCCAAACAAGGAAGATATGGGCAGGCTGCGGTCTGTCGAAAGCAGGATGAGTGAGAGCATGAGTGGCAACGATATGAAACTGGTGGTGGTTGGCGCAGCCGGCCGCATGGGACAGGCCCTTATCCGCCTCATTCATGAGACGCCAGGTGTACAGCTACATGCTGCGGTCAGCCGTGAGGGATCTGCCTTTGTCGGTCGCGATGCCGGCGAAGTCGCTGGCCTCGGGCCGATCGGTGTAGCAATCACCAGCGATCCACTCGAAGCATTTCTGCATGCGGAAGGCGTAATTGACTTCACCTCCCCGGCAACCAGCGTGACCTATGCAGGCCTCGCCGCGCAAGCACGCATCGTCCACGTTATCGGCACCACTGGCTGCTCCCTGGACGACGAGGAGAAGTTCAAGGCGGCATCGCGCCATGCGCGGATCGTCAAATCCGGCAACATGAGCCTTGGCGTCAATCTGCTCAGCGTTCTGACGGCACAGGCGGCACGCGCACTGGACGCGCGGAACTGGGATATCGAAATCCTGGAAATGCATCACAAGCACAAGGTCGATGCTCCTTCCGGCACCGCTTTGCTGCTGGGCGAAGCGGCAGCGTCAGGGCGCAAGATCAATCTGGCAACATCATCCGTACGTGTACGTGACGGACATACGGGCGCACGTGAGGCCGGAACCATCGGTTTTGCGACGTTGCGCGGTGGCTCGGTGATCGGTGAACATTCGGTGATCTTCGCCGGCGAAGGTGAACGCGTCGAGCTCTCCCACTACGCAGGCGACAGAGGCATTTTTGCGCGCGGTGCGATTGCCGCTGCTGTCTGGGGTCGCGACAAGAAGCCGGGGCTTTACTCGATGCTGGACGTCCTTGGTTTGGCATTACCGGAATAGGCAAAACCTGTTTCAGTTGTCGATGGTGAACTCAACGCTGTCAGCCGAAAAACGGCTGCTAGCGTATTGCACTGGCGTACCATCCATATCCGTGTTCAACGCTTGCGTTACAAGAACGATCGCGCCCGGCGACAACTCGAGATCAGACAAGTCACCGGTGTCGGCGTGGGTTGCGGATATAACCGTTGTTGCCCGGATGTAGTCAGACAATCCAAGTTTCGCAAAGGCACTGGTGATCGAACCACTGGCGCGATAAGCCTCTTCAATTCCTGAAAACCGGCTGGCCGGAAACCACGTTGTTGATCTCGAAACCGGCCGATGATCCGCCTTTCTCAAAATTTCCATACGGATGAGAAAGTCTCCGACACTCAGCTTCAGGCGGGATGCAAGGTCCTCGTTTGCCTGCTCTGTCGAGTGTGACAAAAGCAGCGCCTCCATGTCCTTGACCTGATCGCTGATTCCGGCGGTAAAGCGCGTGCGTTTTGAAATCGGAAAGCTCAGCCGGCCTTTGCGGATAATCATCGTTCCGCGTCCTTGCAGCGGTTCGACGATGCCTTCACTGGCAAGAGCCGCGATAGCGCTGCGGACGGTGTGGCGATTGACACCGAATTTCTCTGAGAGCGACATTTCAGGTGGCAACATGCCTGTCGCGTCATGAGTACCAGCTGAAATCTCCTGCCGTATCCTGTCAGCGATCTGACGCCATAGCGCCACGCCATTCTTTCTTTTCATCGCCCCCACAGACCCCTGTCACACGCTTGTCATTCTTCGACGGTAACTGTACCTTACATTGTATAGTTGTCTATATCAATAGACATTTGAGGTCAATGATGAACCAGCAGGATACAAACCCTCCTCATGCAAAACGCAAGCGCGTGGCAGCACTGCTTTCCCGCGCCACACTGCAAGAACTCCAGAGCGCGTGGACCAGACAGCAGACAGACCCGCAAGCCCAGAGCGTACGCGGTCCCGAAACCGGGCTCGTTATGGTCAAGGGCCGCATCGGCGGTGGCGGGGCGCCATTCAACCTTGGTGAGACCACCGTGACACGCGCCACGGTGAAACTTGCATCAGGCTCCATCGGCCACGCCCATCTTTTGGGAACGAGCCGCAAGAGAGCCTGGTATGCGGCAATCTTCGACGCTCTTTGGCAGGAAGCCCCAAACCGCCGCTTCGTGGAGGATGAGATTCTGACGCCCGTTGAAAAAAGACTGACGGACGAAAAAGACAAGCAGATCAAGGAAACGACTGCCACACGGGTCGACTTCTTTACCATGGTTCGAGGAGAAGACTGATGGCTATAAAGGCCGAGGCACTCACGGGCGGCTTCACCAATGTCGTTCTCGATTCGCAAAAAATCTTCAAAAAATTGATGGACGGCATGTCGCGACCGGGCACGGTTCAGACGATCGATCCTCTGGCCAACCCACCGGCACCGCTTGCGCCTTCAACGGGTGCCGTGCTGCTGGCCCTTTGCGATCACGACACTCCCATCTGGCTCAGCAACGCGATCCGAAAGACCGTCGTGCCAAGCTGGATTGGTTTCCATACCGGCGCGCCGACGACGGAAGAAAAACAGGACGCGCGTTTTGCAATCGTGGAAGCTGGCAGCAGCCTGCCTGCTCTAGGAGCTTTTGCTCAGGGAAGTCAGGAATATCCTGACCGCTCAACGACCATCATCATCGAATTGCGGGATATCGATAACGGCCCAGAACTGGCGCTGTCCGGCCCAGGCATCCGTGACAAAAACCTGATCCGTCCCTCCGGCCTGCCAGAGATGTTCATCACGCTTTGGGCCGAGAACAACGGCATTTTCCCGCGTGGTGTCGATATCATCCTGACGTCAGCCGATCACTTCATCTGCCTGCCTCGCACAACGCGCATCGAACCCGTGGAGATGTAAGATGTATGTTGCCGTCAAAGGCGGGGAAGCCGCCATTGCAAATGCCCACAGACTGCTCGCCGACAAACGGCGCGGTGACCGCAACCTGCCTGCCATGACAGTCGATCAGATTGTCTCGCAGCTTGCGCTCGCCGTCGACCGCGTCATGGCTGAGGCCTCGCTTTACGATCCCGAACTCGCCGGCCTTGCCGTCAAGCAGGCACGTGGCGACATGATCGAAGCGATTTTCCTGTTACGCGCCTATCGCACGACGTTACCGCGTTTCGGCTATTCCGTTCCGATCGACACTGCCGATATGGCGGTTCAACGGCGGGTTTCGGCAACTTACAAGGATCTGCCCGGCGGCCAATTGCTGGGACCGACATTCGACTATACCCATCGCCTGCTCGATCCATCCCTGCTGGAAGACGAGACGGTGGAACCCGCCAATGTGCGAGAAGGCAACGCGGAGCATGTGATGCGCGTTTCCGATATTCTTGCAGGCGAGGGATTGATCGAAACCGATGGCGATATGCCCGAAGACCATATCCCGGGCGACCTGACACGCGAGCCGATGGAATTTCCAATGCCGCGTGACCTGAGACTACAATCCCTGGCACGGGGCGATGAAGGCTTTCTGCTCGCTCTCGCCTATTCGACCCAGCGCGGTTACGGGCGCAACCATCCCTTTGTCGGAGAAATCCGCATTGGCTCCGTCGAAATTGAGCTTGAAGTTCCAGAGCTCGGATTTGCCGTTTCCATCGGCGACATTCAGGTGACTGAATGCCAGATGGTCAACCAGTTCAAAGGCTCGGCCAAGGCACCACCCCAGTTCACACGCGGTTACGGCCTGGTTTTCGGGCAAAGCGAACGCAAGGCAATGGCGATGTCACTTGTGGACCGCGCCCTGAGAGCAAGCGAATTCGGGGAGGACGTTGTCGCGCCCGCGCAAGACGAAGAGTTCGTGATTTCCCATGCCGACAACGTCCAAGCGACGGGCTTCGTGGAACACCTGAAACTGCCACACTACGTGGATTTCCAGGCTGAACTTGTTCTCGTCAGGAAAATGCGCGCCGATTTCGACGCAATGAACGCCTCAGAGGCAGAATGGATGAGCGATGCAGCCGAATAAATCAGCGGCTGCGTTCTTCGCCGAACCAATAGGCGCAAAAGACACTCGATGCTGCGAATACAGCAAAGAAGACTGCGGCAAGAATTCCCATCTCCATGAGCTTTGTACTCCTTTTTTCGCAAGGTTAACGCGCAATGCTTAAAGAAGTTTCATTCGAAGACGACTTGGCGACCTACAACTTCGCTTATCTGGACGAACAGACGAAGCGCATGATCCGCCGGGCGATCCTCAAAGCCATCGCCATTCCCGGTTATCAGGTGCCTTTCGCATCACGGGAAATGCCCATGCCCTACGGCTGGGGAACAGGAGGCGTTCAGGTCACCGCCTCGATCATCGGCCCTGACGATGTTCTGAAGGTCATCGACCAGGGGGCGGACGACACCACGAATGCCGTATCGATCCGAGCCTTCTTCCAGAAGGTCGCAAATGTCGCGGTCACCACCCGCACCGGTGATGCAAGCATTATCCAGACGCGCCACCGTATCCCCGAGGAGACACTGCGCGAGGGGCAGGTTCTGGTGTATCAGGTGCCGATCCCCGAGCCCCTGCGCTTTCTTGAGCCACGCGAGACCGAAACGCGGGTCATGCATGCTTTGGAGGAATATGGCCTGATGCATGTCAGGCTCTACGAGGATATTGCCCATAACGGCCGTATCTCCAAGACTTACGCCTATCCGGTAAAAGTGGCGGGTCGCTACGTCATGGACCCTTCGCCGACCCCGAAGTTCGACAACCCGAAAATGCACATGTCGGAAGCGCTGCAGTTGTTTGGAGCCGGACGTGAAAAGCGCATTTACGCCGTTCCGCCCTACACAGAGGTCGTCAGTCTCGACTTCGAGGATCACCCCTTCGAGATCCAGAGCTTTGACGAGCCCTGCGCGCTTTGCGGCGCCGAAAATGTTTATCTGGACGAGGTGGTTCTCGACGACAAGGGCGGGCGAATGTTCGTCTGCTCCGACACCGACCATTGCGAAGACCGGCGCTGCCACGGCCACAAGGGCCTGATGCTGGCAGACGTGAAAGAGGCAGCCGAATGAGTGACGCACCCCTTCTCAAAGTTCAGGACGTTTCGAAATATTACGGCGACCGTGCCGGTTGCCGCAACGTCTCCTTTGAACTGTACGCCGGCGAAGTTCTCGCGATTGTCGGCGAATCCGGGTCCGGAAAGACCACCCTGCTCAACTGCATCTCAACACGGCTGATGCCGACAGCCGGCAGTGTCGAATACCGTCTGCGCGATGGCTCGGTACGTGATCTCTACCGGATGAGTGAGGCTGAGCGTCGCCTGCTGATGCGCACCGACTGGGGCTTTGTGCACCAGAACCCGGCTGACGGGTTGCGCATGACGGTCTCGGCCGGCGCCAATGTCGGCGAACGGCTGATGGCTGTCGGCAACCGGCACTACGGCAACATCCGCAATTCCGCCAGCGACTGGCTGGAGCGGGTTGAGATCGGTACCGACCGTATCGACGACCAGCCGCGAGCCTTTTCCGGTGGCATGCGGCAACGTCTGCAGATCGCCCGCAATCTCGTCACGTCCCCTCGCCTTGTTTTCATGGACGAACCAACGGGTGGTCTCGATGTGTCCGTTCAGGCCCGCCTGCTTGACCTCGTCCGTAATCTCGTCACCGATCTGGGCCTCGCGGTCGTCGTCGTGACACACGACCTCGCCGTAGCAAGGCTTCTTTCCCACCGGATGATGGTGATGAAGGGCGGCAACGTCATCGAACATGGCCTGACCGACCGGGTTCTGGACGATCCGCGCGAGCCCTATACCCAGCTTCTCGTTTCCTCGATCCTTCAGGTCTAAGCGCCGCGCAAAAGCGAAAGATATCAACATGCCAACGCCTCTCGTCGTTTCCGAAGTCTTCAAGAGCTTCACCATGCATCTGCGCGACGGCCTTGAACTGCCGGTGGTGCGTGACGTCAATTTCTCCGTGTGCAGTGGAGAGTGCGTCGTTCTGGGTGGTCCGTCCGGCATCGGCAAAAGCTCGATCCTCAAGATGCTCTACGGCAACTACGCCATCGACGGCGGTCAGATCCTGATCCGCCACGAAGGTCAGGTGGTCGACCTTGGCAGTGCCGCACCACGAACAATCCTCGACATCCGTCATCGGACCATCGGTTACGTCAGCCAGTTCCTTCGTACCGTGCCGCGTGTTTCGGCCGTCGATGTCGTGGCCGAACCGCTTCTTGCCCGCAAGGTCGACGCTACGGAAGCACGCGAGCGGGCCGGTGAACTCCTGGCCAAGCTCAATCTGCCGCGCGAATTGTGGACGCTGCCACCGGCAACCTTCTCCGGTGGCGAACAACAGCGCGTCAATATCGCCCGTGGCTTCATCACCGATCACGCAATTTTGTTGTTGGACGAACCAACGGCTTCTCTTGATGGCGCCAACCGCCAGGTCGTCGTGAACATGATCCTCGACAAGAAAAGCAAGGGCACCGCCCTGCTCGGCATTTTTCACGATGAGGAAGTGCGTGAGGCCGTCGCCGACCGCATTATCGACGTCTCACAATTCTCCCCTCGAAAGGCTGCAGCATGAGTGTCAAGGTTGGCCTCGAACCCGCTATCCACGAAACAGCCCGCGTTACCAATTCGACCATTGGCCGCTACACCGAAATTTCGGAACGGTGCCGGCTCGAAGAGGTGGAGATGGGTGACTATTCCTACATCATGCAGGACGGTTCGGTGTGGTGCGCGACAATCGGCAAGTTCGTCAACATCGCGGCGTCAGTGCGCATCAACGCCACCAATCACCCGGTAGAACGGGCAACATTGCACCATTTTACCTATCGCGCCGCCAATTACTGGGATGACGCGGAAAACGAGCACGACTTCTTCGATGCCAGGCGCGCACGACGGGTGTGGATCGGACACGATGTATGGATCGGCCACGGCGTCACAATCCTGCCAGGCGTCACGGTTGGAAACGGTGCGGTCATCGGTGCCGGTGCTGTGGTATCGAAAGATGTTGCCCCCTATACGATCGTTGGCGGCGTGCCGGCAAAGCTGATCCGCGAACGTTTCACGGCCGAACTCGGCGCCCGCATGGACCGTCTGGCGTGGTGGGACTGGGACCATGCTACCCTCCGGTCGGCACTCGATGATTTCCGCGCAATGGGTGCCGAAGCATTCGTTTCGAAGTATAGCGGCCAGGTATCTCGGCCTTCCGTGTAATATTTTCTTCATTAAACTGACATTCGGACTTCACGGAGTGCTGTTAGGTCGATCCCCGTCAAAAAAAGATTGGACGGGGAAATGAGCTTTCACCTGAAGCAAGTCACGCGCCGTTTCGGCAACCACACTGCCGTCGATGCCGTGAATATCGATATCCCGCAGGGCCAGATGGTCGGCGTGATCGGACGTTCGGGCGCTGGCAAATCAACCCTTCTGCGCATGATCAATCGGCTTGTCGATCCTTCCGCAGGCTCGATCCATTTCAACGATCTGGAAGTGTCTGCGCTGAAAGGTGCTGCCCTGCGCAACTGGCAGCGCGATTGCGCCATGATCTTCCAGCAGTTCAATCTGGTACCGCGTCTCGACGTTCTCACCAATGTGATGCTCGGTCGTCTCAACCATCGTTCGACGGCACTCAGCCTCTTGAACATCTTCACGCACGACGAGCGCCTGATGGCGATCGCGGCCCTCGAGCGCCTCGGGATCGAGCATGTCGCCATGCAGGCCGCCGGCACCCTCTCCGGTGGTCAGCAGCAGCGTGTGGCAATCGCCCGCGCCCTTATGCAGTCGCCGAAGATGGTTCTCGCCGACGAGCCGATCGCGTCTCTTGATCCCTTGAATGCCAAGATCGTGATGGACGCGCTGCGCGACATCAACGAACGCGAAGGCATTACCGTCATCACCAACCTGCACACATTGGATACGGCGCGCAATTACTGCGAACGCATCATCGGCATGTCGGGTGGACGCGTCGTTTTCGACGGCACACCGTCAGAGCTGACAGCCACTGCAGTCAAGGCGATCTACGGCACGGACTCGCAAGGTGCCGGCATCGATGAGAGCATGACGTCGACAAGCATCAACATTCCCGGCGCGCAGCTTCCAGCCCGCGCGTCGCAACAATCTGCCGGTCCTGAACCGCTGGCTATGGCCGGGATTTAAGACTGCTGAGGATCGTTTGCGCCCGCGTAAAGGGGCCACTTTCACAATAAACAAACCCCGGTTCGCCGGACATGAGGAGAAAACCATGTTGAAGAAAGCCCTTCTTTCGGCGGTCGCAGTTTGCGTTCTGGCCGGCTCCGCAATGGCTCAGGACGTCAAGGTTCTGCGCATCGGTCTCGACGGTTCCGAAAACGAAGCCGACCAGATCCGCAACACGAAGTGCGTTGCCGATGGCCTGAAGGCAGCAACCGGCGTTTCCGAAGTACAGATCTTCCCGTCGCCGGACTACAACGGCGTTATCCAGGGTCTGCTTGGCGGCACGATCGACATTGCTTCCATGGGCGCGTCGTCCTATGCCAAGATCGCTCTGACCGACCCCAACGCCGTTGACCCGATCCTGACCACGGCTGGCTCTGACGGTGCCACCGGCTATTACACGATCATGGTTGCCCGCAAGGACAGCGGTATCAAGACGCTTGCCGATGCCAAGGGTAAGAAGCTCGGCTTCGCCGATCCTGACTCGACCTCGGGCTACCTCGTTCCTAACGTCGCGCTGCCGAAGGAAATCGGCGGATCGATCAAGGAATACTTCTCCGAAACCGGTTTCGGTGGCGGCCACGAGAACCTCGTTCTCGCCGTTCTCGACAAGAAGTTCGATGTCGGCACCACCTTCGGTTCGGGCGTTGGCAAGTGGGAAGAGGGCTATTCTGCCGGCAACCTTCACCAGATGGTCGCCAAGGGCAACCTTGACATCGACGATATCGTTGAAGTCTGGAAGTCGCCGCTGATCCCGAACGGCCCGCTAATGGTTACCAACAAGCTGGGCGATGCCATGAAGCAGAAGGTTGAAGACTTCTTCATGGAACTTCCGAAGAAGGATCTCGCCTGCTTCCAGGGCTTCAGCCAGGGTCAGAACACCGGCTACGTAAAGGTCGATCCGTCCTTCTACCAGACGATCATCGACGCTCGTAAGTCCGTTATCGGCGGCTGATTATCACGACACCATTTCGGAAGCGGCGGTGCCCAAAAGCACTGCCGCTTTTGCCAAGAAGGAAAGCGGTATGGCGACGACCCTGCAACATGGCGACCTGCAAAACGGGGGATTGAGCGCATCGTCCGCCACCGTGATGCGACATTATCAGCGGCAACTTGCCACCCGACGCATCTATACAATCATTTCTCTGGTGGTGTTTCTGATCATTCTCGGCGCATCCCTGAACTTTGCCAATGACGCCAATTCGGGCAAGTTTTTCGAACGCCTACCTTACTTTTTCGATTTCATGAAGACCTTCGTGCCGGACAGTCCGCTTGAAGTCTTTCGCGCCATGTTCGACCTGCCATCCCCTTATGCGGATGGATCGCTGAAATACGATTATACGGCGGATCGTGTCTATATCAGCGGCAGCTTCTACATTCCGCATTTCATCTACCAACTTATCATCACGCTCAATATTGCGCTGGTTTCAACCATCATCGGCACGGCTTTCGCTTTCGTGCTCTGCTTTTTTGCCTCCACCAACCTCGTCGGCGCGGGCCTCGTACGCTGGGTGGTTCGACGGACAATGGAAATCCTTCGTGCCTTCCCCGAAATCGTCATCGCGGGGCTGCTCACCGCCATCCTTTCGATCGGCCCTATTGCCGCGATCATCGCCATTTCCGTTCACACGATCGGCGCGCTCGGCAAGCTGTTCTTCGAGGTGGTCGAGAACGCCGACATGAAGCCGGATGAGGGATTGCGTGCGGCTGGCGCCAACTGGCTGGAGCGCGTTCGTTTCGCGATTGTGCCACAGGTGCTGCCGAACTTCGTTTCCTATGCGCTGCTGCGCGCCGAAATCAACGTGCGTGCTTCCACCATCATCGGCGCTGTCGGTGGTGGCGGCATCGGCGAGGTCTTCCGTCTTGCCATCGGCCGAGATCATGCCGCCAAGACCTATGCCATCATCCTTCTTCTGCTTGTGACGATCATTGCCGTGGATCAGTTTTCCGCCTGGCTTCGCCGCAGACTGATCGGACATCAATCCTTTGAATTCGGACGGGGAGCTGCCTGATGTCGTCCAGTTTCGTTCTCAACGCTGGCGAACGCGAGCGACTGACCTCTGCCCATCCGGAAGTTTTCAAGCGCAGCTTCATGCAACGCTACGGTCTTCTGACCGGTATAACAGTTGTCTTCGCCTATCTCGTCGCCTGCTTTTTCTTTTTCAATGTCGGCCCCACCTTCATGCAGGGTCGCTGGGACCGCGCTTCTACCTATATCCAGGACTGGTATTCGTGGCGGGCGCAGCCGCGCCTGCGTTTCGACGATGGTAAGGTGGTGCCGCAATGGTCGAGCCGTGGGCAGTACCCCGCCGATGCAAACATTAGCTGGCTGCAGCCGATGGCCAACGGTGGCTATAGCGTGAGCTATGGTGGAGAGGACAACCGCCTCGATATCACGCCAACACAGGTCGATGTATTCATCGATGGCAAAAGCTATCCGGTGTCCATCAATGACGATACGGCCCAGGCACCTTCGGATGCTCCTGCCGCAATCCAGCAGGACGGCAGCAAGGTCATCGTCCACTACGGCTTTGCCGGGCAGGCAGAAATCCGCACCAGCCAGGTTTATGTCCAGCGCCGGTTCCTCGGCTGGGCCAACTTCTGGTTCGACACACGCTCGGAGTTCTGGGGCAAGGGCTATGGCGAACTGGCTGCTCTGGCTCTCTGGGGCGAGAGACTTGATCCGGCGCGCTCTAACGTCGGCCATATGGTCGATGATTTTCTTGAAAACGGCGTCTGGCAGCATGCGGATATTCTGTCGAAACTGATGCAGACATTGGTCATGGCCTTTGTCGGCACTCTGTTCGGTACAGTCGTTGCCCTGCCGCTGGCTTTCATCGCCGCGCGCAACATCACCGCCAACAAAGCGGCGAACTGGGGCATGAAGCGGCTGTTCGATTTCCTACGTTCGATCGACATGCTGATCTGGGCGTTGTTCTTTACACGCAGCTTTGGCCCTGGACCAATCCCCGGGATCGCGGCGATCTTCTTCACCGACACCGGTGCGCTCGGAAAGGTCTATGCGGAAGCGCTGGAAAATGTCGACGACAAGCAGCGCGAAGGCGTCAAATCCGTTGGCGCATCGCCGCTCGCCGTCAATCGCTTTGGCGTGTTGCCACAGGTTCTGCCGGTGTTCATTTCCCAGTCGCTGTATTTCTGGGAGAGCAACACGCGCTCAGCAACGATTATCGGTGCGGTTGGCGCGGGTGGTATCGGTCTGAAACTTCTTGAGGCCATGGGGACCAACGCCGACTGGGACAAGGTTGCTTACATGGTCTTGCTCATCCTGATGGTGGTTTTCGTGTTCGATAATATCTCGAATGCACTGCGGTCCAGACTGATCGGAAAACAGCACCACTGACGGCGATTTTTATCGCCTTCATCATCATTCTGTCATGGAAACAATTTACCCCGCATTCCTGACCTTGCGGGGAGCGGGCGAGTCACGCCAAATAGCTTTTCGCTCCCGGTTTCCATGACATTGAAGAGTGCTGAACGTGCGTTACGCCATCTATTTTTCCCCGGCTAAAGATCACCCGTTGACTGAAGCGGCGTCGCGCTGGCTGGGACGCGATGCGTTCTCCGGGACGTTGCATGACGACCATAGCGCCTTTGCCGACGTGACCGCGGAACCGCGGCGCTATGGCTTCCACGCCACCTTGAAAGCTCCGTTCGAGCTGTCGCAAAAATACAGCGAGGCTGACCTCCTCTCTGCGTTTGACGACTTTGCAGCAAACCAGTCGGCCTTCGACATCCCGCGTGTGGTGGTCGACGCGCTCGGACCTTTTTTCGCGCTTGTTCCCGACCGCACCTACCAACCGCTGCAGGACTTCGCCGCCGAGATCGTCGATCATTTCGACAGGTTCCGTGCTCCGCTTTCCGAAAGCGATATCGCACGCCGTCGGCCACAGAGCCTGACGGAAAGCCAGCGGCAAAATCTTTCTTTGTGGGGTTATCCCTATGTCATGGACGATTTCCGTTTTCACATGACGCTGACTGGTCGTGTCAATGACAGCGAGGCAACGGGCCTGCGCGATATCCTCACCAGCGAGTTCTCCGAATTTACAGACCGTCCGCTCAGCGTTTCCGGCATTGCCCTGTTCGCCGAAGAAACCCGTGGCGCTCCTTTTGCCGTCCATCGCTGGTTGCCGCTCGGCCATCAGCCAAAGAAAGATGCTACGCCATGACCGAACACGTTCTTTCCAACGCCCGAATCGTCCTGGAGGACGATGTTGTCTCGGGTTCCGTTCTCATCCGCGACGGGAAGATTGCGGATATCAGCGAGGGGCCATCGGCCCACGGTGAAGATTTTGGCGGTGACTTTCTGATCCCGGGACTGGTCGAGTTGCACACGGACCATCTGGAACAACATTATTCGCCGCGCCCTGGCGTCACCTGGGACAAGATCGCCGCCATTCAGGCGCATGATGCACAGGTCGCATCGTCTGGTATCACCACGGTTTTCGACTGCCTGCGGCTTGGCTCTGATGAAGACGGTGGTTTTAAAAAGGGCGAAATGCGCGAAATGGCCGATGCCATTGCAGCGGCGTCCGACCAGAACCGTCTGCGCGCCGATCACCTTCTGCACCTGCGCTGTGAAGTCGCCTCTTCCGACGTCCTTGACCATTTCGAGGATTTCGAGACAGACCCGCGCGTGCGATTGATCTCGCTGATGGATCATTCTCCAGGACAGCGCCAGTTCCAGTCGATGGAACAGTACAGCTTCTATTATCAAAAGAAGCGCGGACTGAGCGATGATGCGTTCGCCGAATTCGTCAAGCGACGTGTCGCTGCCTCCGCCGCCTATTCCGCCAAGCATCGCGACTATCTGGCGGCAAACTGTGCGGAACGTGGCATAACCGTTGCCAGCCACGACGATGCGACTGAAGCACATGTCGGCGAAGCGATCGGGCACGGCGTAAAGCTTGCAGAATTTCCCACCAGCGTCGAAGCCGCACGTGCATCCCACAGCGCCGGCATGAGCGTCTTGATGGGCGCGCCGAATATCGTTCGCGGCAAGTCCCATTCCGGTAATATCGCTGCCCGCGATCTCGCTGAGCTTGGCGTTCTGGACGTTCTGTCGTCCGACTACGTGCCGTTCAGCCTGCTCTATGCGCCATTCCTGCTTGCCGATCAGGTGGAAGGCATCACCTTACCGCAAGCCTTGGCGATGGTGACGGCGACGCCAGCTCGGACGGTTGGTCTCGATGATCGCGGCCGCATCAAGACCGGCCTGCGGGCAGACCTCGTCAGAGTTCATCGCGACCACGGCGTTCCGGTCGTTCGTTCCGTTTGGCGCCAAGGCAGACGTGTCGCATGATGGAGGCAGATCGTAACGCGCGCACTCAGCATTCTGCATCCGGCGTCATGATCGTGGTTGTCGGTCCAAGCGGTGCCGGCAAAGACACGCTGATGGATTATGCCGCAAGACACCTTGCGGACAAGCCATGCTTCCATTTCACAAGACGCGTGATCACACGCAGCGGAGACGCAGGCGGCGAAAGCCACGACTCCGTTTCCACCGAGGAATTCGATCAGCGCCAGCAACAGGGCGCTTTTGCCGTCTACTGGCAGGCGCATGGATTGAAATACGGGATACCGGCAAGTGTCTACGATCATCTCGATGCGGGGAACGTGGTGATCGCCAATGGCTCCCGGTCCGCTTTGCCGCAATTCCAGACGGTTTTTCCCAAGCTCAAGGTGGTCAATGTCGTTGCAAGGCCGGATGTTCTGGCGAAACGGCTTGAGTTGCGTGGACGCGAAACCAAGGAGGATATCCTCAAGCGGCTGGAACGCAGCACACTCAGTGTGCTCGGCGATTTCGACGTCACGACAGTGGACAATAGCGGCACAATCGATGAGGCCGGTCAAACCATCATCACCGTCCTGAAGCAAAGCTATTCGACTTGTATGCGTGAAACTTTGCGCAGCACAGCGCTCGACAAATAATTATTCCCGGCTTAGCATCTGACGACAAATACTCAACATTATGCGCCAGACGACCGATGCCGGGAAAACATCTCAACGACGACATAACGGTCGTGGCTGGTCTCGCTGCCGGTGTGAGCGGTTATGCGCGATCGCGCGGTATTGATATCGTCCCCATCTGCGGGGCTCTGGGCATCGATCCCAACCAGTTCGGTAGTCTGACCGAACGCATAAGTCTCGACAAGCTTTGCCGTCTTCTGGAAACCTGTGCGGTGATTTCCGCTGACGACGCTTTTGGCCTGCAATGTGCGTCTGTGTTTCCGGCCGGGGCTTCAGGGGCTTTCGGGTATGGCCTGATAAGTGCTCCAGACGTGCGGTCGTTTCTGCAATTTCTTCAAGATCACGTTTATTACGCAACCAATACCAGCCATTTCACGATGACGATGGATGAGCACCACACGTCGTTGTCATGGACGTTTGCCCCGGTTATTGCCAGACGTGACCAATATGTGGATCTGGCGTTAGGTATTCTTTTTGAGCGGCTGCGCGATATTCTGGCTGAGCGGATCAACCAGATTGAAATTGGCCTGGAACGGCCAAAACCGCAGAATATCCAACTGTTTAAAGATCGGCTGACCCGGCGGATAGGTTTTTCACAGGCGATCAACACGCTGCGTGTGCCAGCCGCATTGCTCGATATTGCCAATCCGCATGCCGATACTCGCCTGTTCGAGTTGATGAACTTGCAATGCCGAATGCTGCGGCCGGAAACATCGGTGGAAGCCACCCAGTTTATCGATCAGGTGAAACGCTACCTGCAAATGCGGCTTACCGACGCGGAACTGTCGCTGACGGAGATTGCACCCTATTTCAATCTGTCAGAACGCAGCTTTCAGCGCAGGTTGACGGAACTTGGAACCAACCTCAACGAGATCAAGGACACGATCCGAAAAGATGCCGGCTACAGACTTCTCATTGAGAGCGATCTGCCGGTTTCCGATATTGGCTACAGGCTGGGATACTCTACCCCAGGCGCCTTTTCGCGCTCTGTTTCAAGATGGTTCGGCGCAACACCGACCGAGATCCGTAAGAGATATACATATCATTCCGCCGAATAAGGCGGTATTTTCGCAATTATATTTCCGATCAAAGAAGAAAACATCACCAAAAAATCCCGGAAAAACTCGAATTGCCCCAAAATGTAACAACAAAACCATGACGTGTGGCATCTAAAGTTATTTCCTTCATTTTCGATATCGCTTAATAGCGGCCATCTTCCGGACCCGGCAACGGCGCCGCCTCCGGGGTTTTGACGGTGCAAACCGTTATTTTATGACCCAGGCCCAGATACAGACGAACCGACGGGAGCAGTTTCAGGCTTCTGACGACGGAGTGTTTTCTGTTGTTCGCGGGCGCAAAAGACAATGCCCGGTTCCCTTCAAAGAGCCGGTTCCCAAAAAAGAAAAGAACGAACATGTCTTCGCAAGTGCAGCATGGATACGATCATCCGTCCGAGATCGTCCTTTCCGATATGGAGCGAGAATATCTTGGGTTGATCGCTCAGGGACAGCATCCCTCCCGAATAGCGGCCACTACAGGACATGACGAAAAAGACATCAGGGATGTTTTGGACGGCGCACGCGCAAAGCTTGGCGCCGCCAACCTTCTCAATGCGGTCAGTACCGCGCTGCTGCGCGGCCTGATTGACCGCGATATCTGACGTTCGCGCAATTCGTCCCCTTTGCGTGAACGTGAAAACTGCTTGATGACTTGATGCGTCATGATCCTGTCGCCCAGAGCCACGGAAAAAGCACGGAACTGGCACTGACGCTCTCAGACAGTTTGTTTTGAGCATCAGGCGCCCAGGGATCTGCACTCAACTTTTCGGTGTTGAGCTCTGGAACGAATGGATGGCGGACCAGAAAATGGCCAGGAAATGATTTCCTGTCTGCGTCGAGGCGCGAGCGGTTTAACCCGGCGGATCTTTTTGATCCGCCGGGCTTTCTTTTTTCAAAGTGCCTGTATTTCCGCGAGGATATCGCTGTCGATCGAAATGCCGCTTTCCAGCGAATTGCGGCGTATACCCTGGCTTCTTCGTCCAGGCAGCCGGACATTCTCCTGGCTTTCAATTTCTCCGACAATCGTGGCCAACCTGTCAGTGAAAAGAGCCGTACCGGTAGAGGATGGGTCGATTGCGATGATGGTGTGGCCAAGCGATGGGGGATTGCCCTTGTCGTCGAACAGCGAGGACGCCTCAAAAGCGAAGTTACCGCCTGTCAGGGCTGCGGCCATGATCTCGACCATCAAGGCAAGCGCGGCGCCTTTCGCCTCGCCGGCTGGCGCCATGGTTCCGGCCATTGCCTCTTCGGCATCAGTGGTTGGACGACCGTTGCGATCGAAGGCCCAGTCGCCGGGAATGGTCTCGCCCTTTTGACGGGCCGCCATGATCTTTCCACGTGCAACCTTGGACAAGGCGAGATCGATCACCAGCGGATCGGCATCCTTGACGGGCGTCGCAAAAGCGATCGGGTTCGTCCCGTAAAGAGGTTTCGTCCCACCCCACGGTGCCATGGAAGCCGGTGCATTGGCAAACATCAGGGCAACCAGGCCCATTTCGGCAAAACGCTCCACCGTCAGCGCCATGACCCCCGCATGATGCGAGCGACCGATGGCCGCCAGCGCGATGCCCTGTTGTCGTGCGATTTCCGGCAATTCGCCAACGGTCAGATCAATCGCCGGATAGGCGTAACCATAACCGGCGTCGACAGCGAGAACGCCCGGTCTTGTCCGCTCGAAGGAAGGACGCACCTTGCCATCGACTTTGCCGGACCGGGCCTGTTTTACATAGGCAGGAATGCGACGAAACCCGTGACCGCCCTGTCCAGCGGCCTCGGAGGCAACGAGTGCGCGCGCGACCGAGCGTGCATTTTCAGGCAAAACGCCGTTGCGCTCGAAGATGGAGGATACAAAATCCTCCGCCTCTGCAATGGATAGTTTCATGTGTGGGATGCCTTGTTTCTGGGAGACGACAAGACCTACACCATCAAGACAATGAGCGAAATCCATTTCGACGCCGGAGACGGGCGGGGACGTCGATATTGTCGACACAAAAAAGGCCGGGCGAGCCCGGCCATTTTGCTTATCGAATGCTGATCGGCACCGTGACTGTCTTACCCGCATCTGGCGGAGGCGCCGGCACTGGCGAAGCGTTCTGAACCCATGCAGCAATCTGTTGGTCGATCGAGGAGTCACCGGTCGACTGTATGACGCTCACACCACTGATGGAGCCTGCATCATTCACACGAAAACGCACGAGAGCTGTCATCGATCCGCCTCTCAGCGAACGCGGCTTACGACGTTCAATGTGCGAACGGACCCGCGCACCCCATTTTGCAGGAGAGACGTTGGAAGACGAAAACAGTCCGCCGGTATTGCGAGATGCAGCCGTTCTGTCCGACTGTTGCGCTTCGGCTTTCGCGGTTTCCCGCAGTTGCGATGCCTGCTGCGGCTTCGGACGCTCGCGCTCGACCTTCTTCTTCTCTACCGGCTCTTTCTTTTCGACCTTCTTTTCCACCGGCGGCGGCGGAGGTCGCATGACTGGCAGGGGCACCTCGACATTCTCGAGTGCCGCCATCATTTCTTCCTGCACCGGATCGATCTCTTCGACAGGTTCCGGAATCTCCTCGGGCTCGGCTACTTCTTCTTCGACCGGTTCAGGCGGTGTCACCGGCTCTGGCGGCGGGGTTTCAGCAACCGGCTCAGGTGGCGGCGGTGGGGGCTCTTCAGGAGTAACCTCTTCCACCGGCTGACTGTTGTCGGTTTTCACCTCTTCAGCGTCTTCCGTGTCCTGTGCCTGGGTGGTTTCTTCGGTATTCACCGCTTCAGGAATGGCAGCCATTTCGATCATGATTGCAGCGGGCGGAGAACCGTCCGACTCCGGCTCAACGGGCTCCAGCATCAAGTAATATGCGAAACCGGCGTGGACACCGAACATAACCAGCGCCGCGACGGTCCACAGCGCCAATTCCCCGATACGGGAATGCTTGGACTGCGGGTAACCGTTTTCGGTCATGGTGCTGTTCCCTGCGTGGTGGGCGCCGGTGGTTGAGCTGCGGCGGGAGCTTGCGAAGCGGCAGCGGCGCCCTCCAAACCAACAAGCGCGATCTTGAGGTACCCGGCGTCGCGAAGAAGGTTCATGATTTCCATGAAATGCCCGTAATCCACCGCCTTGTCGGCCCGCAGGAAGATACGCGTGTCTTTCTTGCCACCTGTCTGCTGGTCTATGGCAGCCGCCAGGGCTTCACGCGCCACAGGATCGTTACCCAGATTGAGAGACAGATCATCCTTGACGGTGAGATAAAGCGGTTCATCCGGGCGTTCGGCCGGCTTGGCGGTCGATGCAGGCAGATCAACATTCACATCCACGGTCGCCAAAGGTGCGGCAACCATGAAGATGATGAGCAGAACCAGCATGACGTCGATGAACGGCGTAACGTTGATCTCATGGTTTTCGGAGAGGTCGTCTCCGCTGTTTTCGCGAATGCCGCCAGCCATGACCGATCACCGTCCGACCAGAGATACAGCGGGCTTGCTGCTGCTGCCAGGCGGAATGCGACGGAAATCGAGATCACGGCTGACAAGACGCTCCACGCCTGCTGCAGCATCCGCCAGCAAATGGCGATAGCCAGTGATCGAGCGAGCGAAGACGTTGTAGATAACAACAGCGGGAATAGCCGCAACCAGACCGATGGCGGTTGCGAGCAGCGCTTCAGCAATACCGGGAGCGACAACGGCAAGGTTGGTCGTCTGCGTTTCGGAAATGCTAATGAACGAATTCATGATGCCCCAGACTGTACCGAACAAACCGACAAACGGAGCGGTGGAGCCAATCGTTGCCAGAACGCCCGTTCCACGCGCCATACGGCGACCGGCATGGGTTTCGATGCGTGACAGCGCAGACGAGACGCGCTCTTTGATGCCGCCACCATCGGTATGATCAACAACGGCGTCCGAGAGGTGCATCTCGTGGCTGGCCATGCGCAGCATGAGCGCAGCAGGACCGCCTCTTTTCTCGACGGCTTCCGTTGCCTCGACCAGCGACTTGGCTTTACGGATCACCTTGAGCGTCTTGCCGGCGCGAACACGTGCGCCAGCAAGCTCGATCGACTTGGCGACCCAAACGGTCCACGTCACAAGCGAGGCGAAGGCAAGTCCGATCATCACACCCTTGACGACCCAATCGGCGGCCATGAACATGCCCCATGGCGACAGGTTATGCGGAATGTCTGCACGCTGTGCCGGGTCGGCAATAGGCTCCAGCACCGTCGAGTTCTCAGTGGCGGCTGCAGGTGCCGTTGTCTCGCCTTGCGGCTGCGGAGCGACAGTTTCATTGGTCGGCGCGGGAGCGGAGGGCGCTGGCTCACCTGGCGCAGCAGCCGGAGGCTGCGTCGCCTCAACGGGTGGCTGCGTCTGCTGTGCTACCGGTGCTGGCGTTTGCGTCGGCGCCGGAGTTACCGGTGTAGCGGTTGGTGCCTGGTTGGCCGCAGGCGCCTGCGTGGCTGGGTTCGTCTGCTGCGGGGCAGTTTCTGTCGACGTTCCGGGCACAGCCTGCGCAAAAACCGAACCAGCGTGAAGGCCGGTCAGCAACGCGATCACTGCAACTTTTGCGATGCGCCGCTCTCTGGTTGCCGTTTTGGTGAGCGCGGAGGAAGTGGAGGTCTGAACTGACATGAATTTTATCCCGGATTTCCGTCGATGAACCCATCCGAAAATTTGGCCAGTTTTTCAAAACCGGGTCATAACGGATGACGTCGTGCATGCACGATGTTCCGATAATAAACATGAGTTCTTTTGACAACTATTATATTGCCAAAAGCGCAACCGTAAACTGATCTTTACAAAAAAGTGACCACTATTGCTCTTTCAAGTCTTCTGGGACGGAGAAAATTGGGCAACTAGTGTATGCCGCTCGCCAGGATATGTGACTTGAACATGGGTTATGTATTCCGACCCATGCCATGTACGACGCTGAATGACAAGACAGGCAGCCCCGGCTGGAATATCAAGTGCGGCGGCGCTGCGCCGGTCAATAGCGACAGCGCTTATCCGATGTTCAGCCGCGCTCCATGGCACCATTTTCAAAAGCCAGGTTCCAGGCCCGATCTCGGAAAAATCGGCAAACTCCGTTTCCGGAACTGCGCTTATATTGATGACGCGCTCTTCCAGACAAAACGGAACGCCACCGGCAAAATGCGTACAGGTCAATTCGACGACAGGCGCACCGACAGGTAACTCCATCGCCAGCCTGTCCTTCTCATCAGCAGTGCGAAGCAGGCGTTTATCCAGCCTGTAACCGTAAGTCAGACCGAGCGCATCTACTTCACGCTCTATATCGTGGATTTCAAGCACGGCAGACTGCACCTGCGGCTGCTTGACGAATGTCCCGAGACGACGACGACGCTCGATAAGCCCACGCTGTACGAGTTCGCCCAATGCCTTGTTCACCGTCATGCGTGAACAATCATATTGGCGCGTGATCTCGTGTTCGAAAGGAATGCGATGACCGGGTGGCCATTCGCCGGTCACAATCCGGCGCTCGACATCATTGCGTATGCGCTCGTGCAACGACTTTTCCTGAAGACCGGCCTTTGCGCTCACCATTCCCATGGTCTTTCCTCCAAGCCCGATACGTCAGCTATCCATGCGCTGCCGCAGCAATGGCTTCACCGCGGATTTCCTCGGTCAGCACGGCGCGCAACTGAGAAAACTCAGGGCTTGCCTTGATGGTGTAGTGGCGTGGATGAGGCAGGTTGACCGGCGTGATGGACTTGATACGACCGGGACGCGCCGACATCGTGACGACGCGCGACGCCATGAAGACGGCCTCCTCGATGTCGTGGGTCACAAAGATGACGGTTTTCTGCTCACGCTCCCAAATGCCGAGCAGAAGCTCCTGCATCAAACCTCGTGTCTGGTTGTCGAGAGCACCGAATGGCTCGTCGAGAAGCAGTATCTTCGGGCCGTTCGCCAGCGCACGGGCAATGGCGGTGCGCTGCTGCATACCGCCCGAAAGCTGTTTAGGCCAATGGTTCTCAAACCCGCGCAAACCGACCTTGTCGATGTAGCTATCGACGATCTCCCATTTTTCCTTTTCGGCGACGCCGCGCTCCCTCAAACCGAAAGCAACGTTCTCACGCACCGTCAACCAAGGAAAAAGCGTGTAGGACTGGAAGACCATGCCGCGATCGGCGCCTGGGCCTTTCACTTCCTGACCGGACAACAGAACCTTGCCCGTCGTGGGTCGATCCAGCCCGGCGATGATGCGCAGCAGGGTCGACTTGCCGCACCCTGACGGGCCAAGGATCGTGACAAAGTCGTTGCGGGGGATGTCCAGATCCGTCGGCTGCAGCGCAAGGGTGGGCTGACCGCCACGGACGCCGGGGAATGTGCGGCTGACGCCTTTGACGACGAGTTCACTCATCAGGCGAGCCTCCATGCAAAAAGCTTCCGGTTCAAGAACTTGAAAGCGAAATCCGAAATCAGCCCGATGATGCCAATGACGATGATGCCAAAGATAATCTGGCCCGTCGCCATCAACGCCTGGCTGTTGATAATCATGTAACCGATACCGGAGGACGCACCGATCAGTTCCGCGACAATCACGTAGGTCCAGGCCCAGCCCAGCACGAGGCGGAGAATTTCTGCAATATCGGGCGCATTTGCCGGAATGAGAACACGGCGCACCACGCCTCTGTCTCTGGCACCAAGCGTATAGGCGGCCTCGACCAGATCGCGCCTTGTCCCTGCAACGGCCACGGACACCATCAGCACGATCTGGAATACGGCACCGATAAAAATCACCAGCAGTTTCTGCATCTCGCCAATCCCTGCCCACAGGATCAGAAGCGGGACGAAAGCAGAGGCAGGCAGATAGCGCGCAAAAGAAACAAACGGTTCAAGCAGGGCTTCAACCGGTTTGTAGGCTCCCATGGCGATGCCAAGCGGCACAGCCACAAGCGAGGCCATGACAAATCCACCGACGACACGCCAGACTGTCATGCCGATATCGGCCGCGAACCCCTGATCCGTCAGCAGGTATATGCCATCCTTCAGCATGGTGATCGGATCGGCAAGGAAGGTGGGGGACACAAAACCACCCAAGGTCGCGATGCCCCAGGCGAGGAAAAACAGCACGAAGAACAGGATGCCGAGGCTTATCCTCGCTCCGTTTCCGATCGGTTGAAGAGGGTGCATATTGGCGCCTAGCTAAAGACGGGCGCGGTGCTTTTCGCCACCGCGCCCTTGATGCTGATGCTTTACTTGATGAAAGACGTGTCCGCGAGGGTAGAGATATCCGGCTTCGACTTGATCACACCGATCTCCAGCAGGAGGTCTGCCGCTTTCTCCGAGAAGGTCTTGAACTCGCCTTCGAAGAATTTCTGGTTGGCGGCCTTGTCCTGCCACTCCAGGAACTTCGCCGAACCGGCGAAGGCCTCGCCGGACTGCTTTACGTCCGCCCCCATCGTCTCATAGGACTTCTGCGGATCGGCCTTGATGAGTTCAAGGGCCTCGAAATAGCTGTTGGCCAGTGCCTTGGCTGCTTCGGGGTTTTCCTTCAGGAAAGCCGGTGTGCATCCGAACGTATCCATCACCGCCGGATAATCGAGCGTCGTGGCTATGATCTCTCCCTGATCCGGCGCAGCGCGAACAGTGGAGAGATACGGCTCATACGTCATGGCGGCATCATTCTGACCGGCGACAAACGCCTGTGCCGCCGGACCCGGCTCAAGATTGACGACCTTGACGTCTTTCAGCGTCAGACCATTTTCCTTGAGTATCCAGGCGAGGAAGAAATAGGGAGATGTGCCTGGTGCGGATGCGGCGACAGTTTTGCCCTTGAGATCAGCGATCTTGGACACGTCGCTACGAACCACCATGCCATCGGCACCGTGCGACTTGTCCATCTGGAAGATCTGCGTGGACTTCACACCGTTGGCATTCCAGGCAACCCACGTCTCAACGGTTGTTGCGGCACACTGAATATCGCCGGATGCCAATGCGAGGTGGCGGCTGGCTTGCGGTATTTTCTTGATATCGACCTTGAGCCCATTCTTCTCAAAGATGCCCGCTGCCTTGGCAAGTGTCAGCGGCGCGAAACCCGTCCAGCCCGACATACCGATTGAGACAGACGTTTCCGCATGCGCGGCAGTGGACGAAAGCAGCACTACGGCTGCGGCAAACACCCGATTTTTCCTCATTACGAAGTCCCCTGTTGCTTTATTTTTGAGCGATATTTTTAAACGCCTTATTTGAGGCATGGTAGGGGTGGTTTTCTCACTTGTCTAGACAAAATAAATCGCACCGAGCGTTGAGATATTGTTGCCGTATCGGCACCAGACGCCCTACAAATAAGCGCCTTCATCATTTTTCTTTGCCTATTTCCGCTGACCGGGCCCAACAACCCTCTTTATCGATGTCGAGCTTTTCCATGACCAGACAGAGACGTCGCAACATCATCAGAACCAGGCGTACCGGAACGGGTATTGCGCTGGTCGCCGCCATATCGTTTATCGCCGGAATGACCGACGCCATCGGGCTTCGTATTTCCGGTGACTTCGTGTCGTTCATGACGGGCAACACAACACGGGCGGCTGTCTCAGCCGGTATAGGCGCCTATGGCCACGCTGCGAAACTGCTGCTTGCGGTTATCGCCTTCATCGCCGGCAATGCGGGCGGCATTATCATTGCGCACAGCTTCGCCCGCCGCCTGTTTGCGGTCTTGTTTGCGGTCGGCTCTCTGATCGCGATCGCCGCTTTGCTTGGCGGAGAGGACACAGCAGCCATACAGTTTTACCTGATCGTTTTTGCCATGGGCATGGTCAACGCCGCTGTCGAACACATTGAGGGCCTGCCAATCGGCCTCACCTATGTGACGGGTGCCCTTTCTCGCTTTGGCCGAGGTATTGGCCGTTTCATACTTGGTGACCGCAGCTTTGACTGGAATATCCAGATCGTGCCGTGGCTCGGCATGGTGATTGGGGCTCTCTGCGGTGCGATCCTGGGCGGCGCTCTGCAATCCGCCGCATTATGGGTTGTCACTACGGCGATCTACGCCACGGCCGCCGCAACCCTCTTTCTTCCTCGGTCACTTCGGGACCGCTACAATCAACGGGTAACGATCAAGCGCATGCCGTCTTGAGGATAAGATGTTACTTCCGTGAGATGGTAACGAACTTCGTTCCCCGTACCCGGACGGTCATGAGGCAGGGCTCCTTGTCGGTACGCTCGCAATAACGCGGATGCATTTTGAAAGCGAAGACCATGTTGCCGAAGCGCTTGACGAATTCGTAGTCATAGATCCGCGCTGTTGCGATCATCAGATATCCGCCCTCCTTCACCTGAACATAGAAGTTGTAGGGGCAACCATCCTCATCACAACTCTTGCCCTGCTCTCCATCACAACCCAGCACACCGTGATTGACGACAGCATCCATCAAGCCATCATTGTTGATGTCGAGTCTTGTGACGAACCCCTCCCCGTATGTCGCTGCCTTGCAGGTCTGGTTGAAGTGGTCTTTCTCGTAAATTTCGGGATCGCTGACGAGTTGCTGCTGCGCCGACAATGTGGCCGGAAACATGAATAGAACCAGTGCGTGAAGGGCTGCGACAATGGTTTTCCGCACGGCATTTTCCTTTGCATTCGTTTCGGCTATGGATGTTGCAATCATCCGGTCGGCGACCTTAAAGAGCTGTGCTTGCGCGACACTGACGCGATGACGCTTTGTTTTTCGGGGGAACCATTTCATGACACTTCTCGGTTTTCTCGATTACGCCGGGGTTGCGGTCTTTGCCGCCACGGGTGCACTTGCGGCGTCCCGCAAACAGCTCGACCTTATCGGCTTTCTGTTCTTTGCCGCAGCGACGGGTATCGGTGGCGGAACGGTTCGCGACCTCGTACTGGGGCGAGCGCCGGTTTTCTGGGTGGTCAACCCGACTTATATCCTGGTGTGCGTATCGATCGCAGTGCTGGTGTTTTTCACCGCGCATCTTCTTGAGTCACGCTATAAGCTGCTGCTCTGGCTCGATGCCGTCGGCTTGTCCGCCTATAGCGTCATGGGTGCCGCGAAGGGGTTGGCAGCAACGGGATCGGCAACCGTCGCGATCGTCACCGGCGTTTTGACGGCAACATTCGGTGGCGTTCTTCGCGATATTCTGGCGGGGGAGCCATCGGCCCTGCTGCGTCCCGAGGTCTATGTCAGCTGCGCCCTTGCGGGATCGTCAATTTTCACAGCAGCCTATTTTCTCGACGCACCACTCTACCTCGCATCCGGCCTCGGCCTGTTGGTAGCCTTCGGCATTCGTTCAGGCGCCCTGATTTTCGGATGGACCTTCCCACCGTACAAAACCCGGCCCGGAAGACGGCCGGAAGATATTCTTTAATAAAAGCCCCACCCAAACAAAAAAGGCGCCCGAAGGCGCCGTATTGCTTGTCTTGCTTAGCCGCGTTTGCGGCGCAGGCGGATAATCACGTCCACATGCGCGATTTCCATACCATCGGGCGCTTCGGGAAGATTGTCGATCTGGATGTTGTTGATGGGAATATCGAGAACCTCGTTTTCCCCTTCAACAAAAAAGTGGTGGTGATCGGACACGTTGGTATCGAAATAGGTTCGCGCGCCTTCTACCGCCAGAACCCGGATGAGGCCGGCTTCGGTGAACTGGTGCAGCGTGTTGTAGACCGTAGCCAATGACACGGGAACGCCGGCACAGACCGCCTCATCGTGCAATTCCTCGACGGTCAGGTGGCGATCACCCTTCGCGAAGAGAAGATCGCCCAAAGCCACGCGTTGCCGCGTCGGGCGCAACCCACAGCGCCGCAGCCTCGTTCCGATGTCCAATGTCGCGTCAAATGCCATGCAATCCCATTCCAAACGTGGGGTTAAAACCCGGACAATTACACTAGCATATATCTTTTGCGCCCGTTGCTTTCAATAGTTTCAAAGCTTCGTAAGCGCGGCAAATGGCTGCAAACAGGGCATATTTGCAAATTTCCTCTGGTTCCGCCCTTACGCTTCCTGTATGCGGGCGCCATGTAAAGGCGGTCTTTAGCGACAAGTCATCAGGAACCAGAGTGGGTCGTTGCCCTTGCAGCGCTTCAATTTGAACCTAACTTGCTCTACAGAAGTCGATCAACACCAGTATACGGGGAAACGGAAACACCATGGCAACGAGGCAATCGAGCTACAACTACGAGGAAATCCTGGCGTGCGGTCGCGGCGAACTGTTCGGCCCCGGCAATGCACAGCTTCCTCTGCCTCCCATGCTGATGGTTCACCGCATTACCGAAATTTCCGAAACCGGCGGCGCATTCGACAAAGGTTACATCCGTGCTGAATACGACGTGCGCGAAGATGATTGGTATTTCCCCTGCCACTTCCAGGGAAACCCGATCATGCCCGGCTGCCTTGGCCTTGACGGCATGTGGCAGCTAACCGGCTTCTTCCTCGGCTGGCTGGGTGAAGAAGGCCGCGGCATGGCGCTTTCCACCGGTGAGGTGAAGTTCAAAGGCATGGTGCGCCCGCACACCAAGCTTCTGCAATACGGCATCGACTTCAAGCGCGTCATGCGCGGACGCCTTGTCCTCGGCACCGCTGATGGCTGGCTGAAGGCCGATGGCGAAACCATTTATCAGGCGACGGACCTTCGTGTAGGTTTGTCGAAGGAAAAGACCGCCTGAGACTGACAACGCCTGCCCCGGCACATGCCCGGGCTGCGTTCCCCGTCCAGCCGAAATCTTAAGAAAAGGTCCCTTTCATGAGACGAGTTGTTGTCACCGGCCTCGGTATTGTTTCCTCTATCGGCGGTGATGCCGCTGAAGTCACCGCATCGCTGCGCGACGCCAAATCCGGCATCTCCTTCTCCCCTGATTTTGCCGAGCACGGCTTCAAGTGCCAGGTGTGGGGCAAACCGTCTCTCGATCCGACCGATCTGGTTGATCGCCGCGCAATGCGCTTCCTCTCCCAGGGTGGAGCGTGGAACCACGTTGCAATGAAGCAGGCGATCGCCGATTCTGGTCTGGAAGAAAGCGACATCAGCGGCAACGAGCGCACCGGTATCATCATGGGATCGGGCGGCCCGTCCACCCGTACGATCGTTGAAGCCGCCGACATTACACTGAAGAACACCAGCCCGAAGCGCATCGGCCCGTTCGCCGTTCCGAAAGCCATGTCTTCTACGGCTTCGGCAACGCTTGCGACCTGGTTCAAGATCCACGGTGTCAACTATTCGATCTCGTCGGCCTGCTCGACCTCGGCGCACTGCATCGGAAACGCTGCCGAAATGATCCAGTGGGGCAAGCAGGACATCATGTTTGCCGGCGGCCACGAAGATCTCGACTGGTCCATGTCGAACCTGTTCGACGCCATGGGCGCCATGTCCTCGAAGTACAATGACACGCCGGCGACCGCCTCGCGTGCCTATGACGCCAACCGTGACGGTTTCGTTATCGCCGGTGGCGCTGGTGTTCTCGTTCTGGAAGAGCTGGAGCATGCCAAGGCGCGTGGCGCCAAGATCTATGCTGAAATCGTTGGCTATGGCGCAACGTCTGACGGCTACGACATGGTTGCTCCGTCAGGCGAAGGCGCAATCCGCTGCATGCGCCAGGCGCTCTCCACCGTGAAGGGCGATGTCGACTACATCAATACGCACGGCACCTCCACGCCGGTCGGCGATAGCAAGGAAATCGGTGCTATCCGCGAAGTCTTCGGTGACAAGATCCCGCACATCCAGTCCACCAAGTCGCTGACGGGTCACTCGCTCGGCGCAGCGGGCGTGCAGGAATCCATCTATGGTCTCCTGATGATGCAGGAACGCTTCATCGGCGAGAGCGCGCACATTTCCGAACTCGACGCGGAATTCGCGGGCGTTCCGATCGTTCGCAGCCGCATCGACAACGCCAAGATCGACACGATCCTTTCCAACTCCTTCGGCTTCGGCGGAACCAACGCTACGCTCGTATTCCAGCGTTATAACGGATAATTGCCCATGAATGGCATCATGCAGGGAAAACGCGGCCTCATCATGGGCGTCGCAAACAACCATTCTATTGCCTGGGGCATTTCCAAGGCTCTCGCCGCCCAAGGCGCAGAACTGGCCTTCACCTATCAGGGGGAGGCTCTCGGAAAGCGCGTCAAGCCACTCGCTGCCGAACTGGGTTCTGATTTCATCGTTCCTTGTGATGTCGAAGATATCGCTTCGGTCGACGCGCTTTTTGCGGCGATCCGCGAAAAATGGGGTTCGCTCGATTTTGTCGTTCATGCCATCGGCTTTTCCGACAAGAACGAGCTGAAGGGCCTCTACGCCGATACCACGCGCGAGAACTTTAGCCGCACCATGGTCATTTCCTGTTTCTCGTTTACGGAAATCGCCAAGCGCGCCGCTGAGCTGATGACCAATGGCGGCTCGATGCTGACGCTGACCTATAACGGTTCGCAGCGTGTCATCCCGAACTACAACGTCATGGGTGTTGCCAAGGCAGCGCTTGAAGCGTCCGTTCGTTATCTCGCAGCCGACTTCGGTCCACGCGACATTCGCGTCAACGCAATCTCGGCAGGTCCGGTTCGTACACTGGCAGGCGCGGGCATTTCCGACGCACGCGCCATCTATTCATGGAACCAGAAAAACGCCCCGCTACGGCGGACGGCCGATATCGACGATATTGGCGGATCGGCGCTTTATCTGCTCTCTGGCCTGTCACGCGGTGTAACCGGCGAGTGCCACTATGTCGATTGCGGCTTCAACATCACGTCTACACCGACGCTCGAAGTTTTGTCGAAGGCTGACGCTGAATAACAGCACATTCTTCAAATCTAATATAGCAAAGCCCGGCCATGTGCCGGGCTTTATGCTTTTCATAACCATAGTAACAACGATGAACCCCGGTTAAACTGCAACTTTTCGAGGTAAGACAATTTAAACATCGGCTGGTTATGGTCTGTAATGAATTTGAGTAGCGCGGGTGTTTGCCGCATTTCATGAAGATCGACATCGCCCCATGCGACTGGCCCCTCTCACAGCATTGCTGAGAAAACTCCGTGTTTCGCGCGATGGAGCCGCGGCGATCGAGTTCGCGATCCTTGCGATCCCCTATTTTCTCGTTGTCTTCGCGATCATCGAAACCTTCATTGCATTGATGGCCGAACAGGTCATCGTCAATGCTACAGACACGATGGCAAGGCGCCTGCGCACCGGTCAGATCAGCAGCACCATTACCAAAGAGGATTTCCGCCAGAGTTTCTGCAAGGAAATTTCGATCATGATGACCTGTTCCGCAGACGAGATCAAACAGGAGCAGAAGCTCTATATCGATCTGCGGTCGTTCGCGACATTCAAGGATATTCCGACCACCATTGCGCTCAAAGCCAATGGTCAATATTACGATCTCGACAAAAGCCAATTCGGCTTCAAGCCAGGCGGCCCGGAAACAATCAACATGCTGCGGGTCTATTATCGCTGGCGTGTCGTGGCCGATATCATCCGCCCCTATCTGACGAAGGTCCGGCCCGCCGACGGCTCGATGCCATCGCATTTCCTGATTGTGGCGACGGACGCCTACATGAATGAAAAATACATCACGAGTGGCAGCCCATGATCCGTCGCAAGGTGTCTCTCCCCACCCTGAGGAAATTTCGGCTTCCGGCAGTCTTCGCCCGATTTGCGCGAGACAGACGCGGAGTTGGTGCGGTCGAGTTCGCGATCATTTTCCCGATCCTCGTTGCCCTTTACCTCACATCCTTCGAGCTGACACTTGGCTATAGCGCCTACAAACGCGCGAGCCATGCGACTGCGACAATCAATGATCTGGTTTCAAAGAAGAGTTCCGTCGACAAAGCCTATCTTCAAACAACGAAGGACGTCACGGCAGCGATCTTCGCGCCATACAGCACCAGCGGACTGAAGCTGAAGATCAGCGGCATCAAGATCGACGATAAAAGCCAGGCCAAAATCGCCTGGTCCTGGGATCAGGACAACCTGGCCCCCTATGCGAAGGGTTCAAGCGTTACAGTGCCCAAGGGGCTTGTGGCAGCGAACACCTTCCTGGTTCACGTCGAGTTTTCGCTGCCACACAATCTGCTGATGTTCATGTCGAGCCTGTCCTCGAGCGTCCAGGCATTTACCATCAAGCGGGAATATTTCTTCAAACAACGCGATCAGGAAATCACCTGCTCGGACTGCTGAGGCAGTTGCCTGCCTCGGAACACCCCCCCCCCCTCAGTAGACGTCTCGCAGATATCGTTTTTCCCGTTTCAGGCGATTGACATAGTCACCCGCGGCTTCCGCAGAGATCCCTGCCTCGCTGGCAACGATCGCATGCAGGGCATCATCGACGTCACGCGCCATGCGCGTTGCATCGCCGCAGACATAAAAATGCCCACCCTCTTCCAGCCATTGATAGAGCGCCTTGCCATTTTCCTTCATGCGGGTCTGGACGTAGATCTTTTCCGCCTGGTCGCGGGAAAATGCGAGATCAAGGCGTGTCAGCACGCCCGCCCTGCTCATGTCACCGAGTTCGTCTTCATAGATGAAATCCGCCTGGCGGTGCTGGTCGCCGAAGAACAGCCAGTTGCGGCCCTTCGCGCCGCGTGCCTGGCGCTCCTGAAGGAAAGCGCGGAAAGGCGCAATTCCGGTGCCGGGACCAATCATGATCATCGGCGCATCGTCGTTTTGTGGAACGCGAAATGCCTTGTTCTGCGACACGAAAATACCGGCGTTCTGGTCGGCTGCCACACGATCCGCCAGATAGGTTGAGCAGACACCACCGCGATCACGCCCCTCGGCGCGATAGCGCACGCTTGCGACGGTCAGATGAACGCTGTTTCCAGCCATCAAGGGGCTCGACGATATGGAATAGGCACGGTGCTGCAGTGGCTTCAGAAGCTTTATAAACTCCTCCACTTCGAAAAGCTGCTTGTCGCCAAGCGAGATCAGATCAAGAATATCCTTGCTCCAGAGAAACGCCGCAAGTTGCTCGCGGTCACCATTCAGAAGGATATGATTCAGTTCCTCGTGGCCTGAACGTTTCGCAACCTCCGTGACGAAATCACGGGAAGGCGTCGAGATCTCGAGCGTCTTGAGAAGAAGGTCTCCAACCGGCTGGTCAAATCCTGCGACAACGGTATCGGCTGTGGCGCCAAGCTTTTCTACCAGGGCTTCGACCAGCTTCGGATTGTTGACGGGCACCACACCCAGCGCATCACCCGCCTCGTACTGAAGTCCGCTCTCACCCAGATCAAATTCGTAGTGGCGAATGTCCTTGGACGAAGACGTGCCGGAGAGATTGCGGTTAACGCTCAGGCATGCCGAATAGGGGTTCTTGCGATTCCAGCCCTGTTTTGCCTTTTCAGGCGCGTCCGCTGCTGGTTCCACGGCAACGGAGACTGCACCACCTTCAATGGCAACGGCCAGTGGCAGAGTTTCGCCGATCCAGCCTGCGGCCGCATCCTCGAAATCGATATCGCAATCGAGGCGGGTCTGCATGCGCTTGCCGCCCAATTGTTCCAGCCGCGTGTCGATGAGCTTGCCCGCCTGGCAGAAGCCATCGTAGCCAGTATCGCCGAGGGCCAGAACCGCGAAGTTCATGCCTTCCAGACGCGGTGCAGCATCGGCCGACAGCGCATCCCAGAAAAGTTGCGCATTGTCCGGCATCTCGCCTTCACCATAGGTAGAGGTTACGACGATGACCCGCTTCATGGTTGCGAAGGTCTCCATCGTCACATCGTCGAGACCGGCGACCACAGGCTGCATGCCCTGTTTCCGCGCCGCTGCAGCAATATCCATCGCCAGGGCTTCGGCATTGCCGGTTTGTGTTCCGAACAGCACGTTCAGAACAGCTTGAGCAGCCTTTGGTGCAGCGGCGGAAACCGCGGCGTCCCCACTCAACGCAGTACGCGAATGCAGACCGGCCAGAAAGCCGGCAAGCCATGCGCGCTGATCGCCATTGAACGGGGCATCTTCGGGGATATAGGGTATTTTCATCACGCTGCCCTGTTCTGGCTGGATGCGGTTGCAAGGTCGGGAATGGCACGGGCGGCGAAGAGTTCTTCGTAGCCTGGCAGGCGCCCGATCTTTTCGATGTTTTTCCTGTTCTGCTGAATGATCCAGCCGTAGGTGCCGGGGCTATCCACGGACCAGATATTCCGGCGTGCTAAGGCCTGCTTGTAATCGTCCAGCCGCTTGGCAGCGATCATCACGGCAAGCTGCTCATCGGTGTGATCCGAAAGAGCGTCTCGGGCATACTTCAACAACCGCTGCATCAGCGCGTAGTCTTCGGTAAGGATCAGATTGCGTACGGCCTTCTCAATGGCAGGATCAGATGGGCCGCTGGCCATCGGTACGCGCTGCATGGCAATGGCCTGCGCCATGCTCAAGACCGTGTAGTTGTTGAGAAGCGCAAACATGTCTTCCGTGTCGGTTTCGCCATAGCCCGGAACACTCCCGTTCAGGACTGCTTTGCGATCACGGTAGGCCAGCTTGAACTTGCGTACCTGATGAGCAGCAAGCGCCGTCGCCAGCTCTTCCAGCAACTCCTTGCGTGGCTTTGCTTTCAGAATTTCGTCGCTGTCCTGATAAAGAAGAAGCGCACGAGGCATGCCATAGACGAAATTGTGCTTTTCGCTTTCCCAGTTTTCCAGCAACCATGCTGCCTTGGCAGAACCGGTTTCCGCCACATGCCAGGTCAAAAGGCGGTAGACAGCCTGATGATGGATGGCAGCCTGTTCGTCATCACCGGTGATCGATCCCAGCAGAATGGAATCGTGGCTGACCTTCTTTGGAAGATCACCATACGGGTCGTACTGATAGACGAAACCACCGCTCATGCCGTTGCCGAAACCCTTGCCAAAACTTCCAAGGTTCAGCACCGCGCCATTGGTCATGTATTCGCAGGCGAAATCGCCGACGCCCTCGACAACAGCCGTCGCGCCCGAGTTACGAACAGCAAAACGGTCACCCGCCTGCCCTTCGACAAAGGTACGGCCGCCGGTCGCGCCAAAGAGCGCAAAATTGCCGACCAGCACGTTGCCGCCTGCCTCTTCAGACCCGCCGCCCGGTGAGCGCACCACAATGGTTCCGCCGCAAGCGCTCTTGCCCACGCCGTCATTGCAGGTGCCGGTGTGCACCATCACCATGCCGTCATTGCAAAATGCGCCGAACGACTGACCGGCAGATCCCGATGTGTCGATCCGAACCGAACCGGCCTCCAGGAACCGACGACCGCGCGCGTCCTGGCGGACAGAAGGCAAACCGGCGACCTGCTCTTCTGTCAGTTCATGGTTGAGCAGCCGTTCGATATCGATGGCAAGCTGGCCACCGACGCTCTTGTTGCAGTTGTTGAGGAAACGGTTGCCACCAAGCTCGATGGTTTCGCGCTTGCTGTCGATCAGCGCAGAACGCACCAGTTCGACAAACGCGTCATCGAGCGCAAAGTCCTTTTCCATGTAGACCGGCTCATCGATCATCACCTCATCGACCACAGTCAGCATGGCGCGCAGATCGAGCTGCCCGACGCTGGCGGGGTGATCGAGAAGGTGCAAGAGGTCCGAGCGGCCACGGGCTTCCCGCAGCGACGGCAAGCCAAGTGCCGAGAGAATCTCGCGCGTTTCATGGGCAATGTTCATCAGATATTGCGCCAGAGCACGCGGGTCGCCGTTAAAAGCTTCCTGGTTTGTGGTCAGTCCTGCCGGGCACTTGATGTTGCAGTTCTTGGCCATGACGCATTTCAGCATCATCAGCGCTGTGGTGCCGAACTCGAAGCTGTCACCACCGAGCAGAGCCGACTTCACCACATCGCTTGCCGTCTGATGCGCGCCGGAGCAACGCAGCAGGACCTTGGCGCGCAGACCGTTGGCGCAAAGAGCCTGATGGACTTCGGCAATGCCGATTTCCGCAGCACGGCCCGTATATTTGAGGCTGGTCACGGCCGCAGCGCCCGTACCACCGGTGTTACCGGCGACGTTGATGACATCAGCGCCAGCCTTCGCCACACCCACCGCAATCGTGCCGATACCTTCCGAGGATACTAGCTTGACGATGACGCGAACACGCGCCGCCTTGGCATCGTGAATGAGTTGAGCCAGGTCCTCGATCGAATAGGTGTCGTGGTGCGGCGGTGGCGACACCAGCTCGACCCCCGGCGTGCCGCCACGTGCAGCAGCGATCTCCACAGTCACCTTGGGCGATGGCAGCTGGCCGCCCTCACCCGGCTTGGCGCCCTG
The DNA here is from genome assembly GCA_025559845.1 of Agrobacterium tumefaciens. Classification (NCBI taxonomy): domain Bacteria; kingdom Pseudomonadati; phylum Pseudomonadota; class Alphaproteobacteria; order Hyphomicrobiales; family Rhizobiaceae; genus Agrobacterium; species Agrobacterium tumefaciens. The sequence continues at coordinate 3,171,886 of CP048469.1, read as the reverse complement.
GCCGATCTTGATTTCGATTTCTTCCAGCATCGGATCGGCAAGATAGCCGGCCCAGACACCAAAGCGGCCAGAGGCAAACTGCTTGATGCGCGAGGCACGAATGGTGCCATAGCGGGAGATGTGCTCGCCGCCCTCACCCGAGTTTGACATGCCGCCGACCATATTGGTGCCGTGCGCCACTGCCTCGTGCGCGGCAGCGACCAGCGCACCATGACTCATGGCGCCCGAAGCGAGTGTCGCCGTGATCTCGCTTGCCTTCTGCACGGAACCAAGCGGAATGCTGTCCGGCGCAGTTCGGATGAGCGACAGGTAGGCGAGCGCCTCACCCTTTGCCTGTACGGCAAGGGCACCGCTTTCCAGCCAATGACCGGAAATGTCCTGGCCGAAACGGTCAACCAGCGACTGTCCGAGAGCGGCAAGCCGCGCCAGATTATGACCCTGCGTACCGGTCAGTTGCAGACGGAACGTATCGTCATTGATACGATCGGACAGCAGGCCCCGGACCATGAAGCTATTATTGCCACGTCGTGAGAACCGCCCCATTTCACGACGAAACTCTTCGGCCGAACCTGCGAAGGTCACATCGGCCGGCAACTCCAGAACGTCGCGCAAGGCGGCGGGGCGGCGTGCTCTTTCTTCCATCATCATGCGGGCGAAGGCACGGTATCCAGGCGTGACTTCGAATTTGTCGATCGCCTCAGGGGTCAGCCGGTCGAAGCTGTTGTGGTAATAGGCAGCGTCGTTCAGGCCAAAGGCATCTTCCAGCCGGTTGAGTGGCAGAAGACGCAGCATGTCTTCATTGTCGGTTCCGTTGTCAAAACCGATCTTTTCTTCCGTCATGTCAACGAAACCACGAACGGCAGTGGTGCCGTATGAGTGACCCGCACCTTCGGCACGCTCCTTGAAGAGACCGAGAAGCGGGATATCGTTTTCACTCTTCACCGTCAGCGCCTTTTTGTGCCAGTCGGCAACGGCCTGTGCGATAACAGCGAAATTAACACCGCCAACAGGCGTCTTGACGTTGGGGAAATAGCGCTTCAGCACCGGGTCTTCGGTATCCAGGAAGTTTGGCTCGAAGAATTCGCCACCGATGTAACTTTCCGCCGTGCAAAGTCCGACCTTTCCCATTGTTTTCATCAGAGACTTTTCCGCCGCCTTGGCGAAACGCTTGAATGCTTTGTCGGCCTCCCCGCCAAACTTTTCCTCGGCGCGGAACTGCACGCCGAGCGGATAGACGGCGGAAGCACCGAAGCCGAGGGCTGCAGCGATGTGATGCGATGACGAAAACTGACCGCTCTCGACAATCAGCGAGACGCGTAGACGCAAACCTTCCTCGATCAGCTTCTGATTGATGGCCGAAACGACCATGATCATTGGCAGGGCCGCACGGTCTGCCGCTACATGGCGGTCGGTCACGACAGCGATACCACCTTCTGCTGCAGCAAAACCCGCAATCTCGTTGCAGAGACTGTCAATCGCCTGCTTCAGCGCGGCTTCATTCGCCCGCGCTTCGGTGAAGACCGGCGTATAAAGCATTTCGAAACGCCGAACCGGCGTTTCTTCCTGTTCACGAATACGCAGCATGTCGAGGTGCGTCAGGATCGGAGAACGGACGACGATCTGGCGTGCTGTCTTTGCACCGCTGTTCGGCTTGGCGCCCAGCGCGACGCGCAGCGTCATGCCATCCGCCTCACGTATGCTGTCGAGCGGTGGATTGGTCACCTGCGCAAAGCGTTGCGAGAAATACTTGGCGACCCCGCCCTCCTGGTCGGACAGCGCATTGATGGCATTGCCGTAGCCCATCGCCGAAATCTTTTCAGCGCCGGAAGCCAGCATCGGGTCCATCAGGAACTTGAAGCTTTCCTGATTGTGGGAATAGGCGACGTAACGCTGGTGGCGCTCCAGATCACCATTATAACGCAGCGGCGAACCCTGCTTTTCTGCGGCAACTTCCGGCAATTCCTCGAGCATCACACGCGCCTGCCGCAGCAAGGACGTGTAGTCCCGACGAGAGGCCAGCATCTCGAGCGCTTCCACCGTCGACCAGGCACGACCCTCGGCATGATCATAATAGAGCATGCCGCCCGCCTCGATACGGCCACGACGGATAACACTTTCCGCAGGGAACGCGATCTGACCTGCTTCGGACATCACACAGAGGTAATCCTCCGTCTCCACCGTACGGAGCGGCCGCAAACCAAGACGGTCAAGGCGGGCGCCGATGATAGTGCCATCACCAAAGATCAGCGCTGCCGGACCATCGTTCTTTTCTTCATAAAGCGAGAAATACTCCAGCATCGCTTTGACGGCGGACGAGAGGGTCTCGTCGTTCTCCCAGGCTGGTGGCATCATCGAGACAACAGCCGTCACGAGATCGAGGCCATCTTCCATGACGCGGGCCTGCAAGGTCTGGTCAAGACGGCAGCTATCAGACTGGCCCTTCGGCCGGATGATGCTGGCATTGCGCGCCAGAGCGACTGCCGCTTCCGAAAGCCGGTTCTTCTTGTCGGTGTTCAGCTCACCGTTATGCGCCATCAACCGGAAAGGCTGAGCCATGGAAGGGTGTGGGTCGGTGTTGGTAGAGAAGCGCGTATGGAAATACATCGTATGCACTTCGTGGCGCGGGTCCACCAGGTCACAGAAATAGGGCATGACCTCATTGGAGTTGAGGCGCCCCTTGAAAACCTGCGTGCGAGCGCTCAGCGACAGCGGGTAAAAACCTGCTAGCTCCGGCACCGTGTAGGCGACCGCTTCGATCGCCAGCAACGCCTTGTGGATGCGCCAATCGAACTCGCCGAGGCTTTTACAGTCTGCCGGCGCCGAAAACACCCATTGGCGGATAGGCAATTGATAACGCACTGCGGCGGGGCGGATCGCCGAATTGTCGACGGGAACATCGCGGACCAGCAACACGGAAAAGCCCTGTTCGGCCAATGCGTCACCGATGATGCCGATGGCACGCTCATGAAATGCCGGGTTTTGCGGCAGGAAGAAGTTGCCGACACCAAAGCGACCTGCAGCAAGCGTCTGATTGCCCGTCAGCGTCCGAAAGAAGGAAAGAGACAGATCCACCGAGATGCCGGCGCCGTCCCCCACACCTTCCGCCGACATGCCGCCGCGATGCGGAACCGCACAGAGCGCTTCATGTCCACGCTTGAGGACGTCATGCGTTTGAACTGCATCCTTGCGCGTAATGAAACCAACGCCACAGCTGCTTTTTTCAAAAGCTGCATCGTAAAGGCCGGTGCTCTGCTCAGTCGTTGTCACGGACGTCTCCTCTCGTTGCGCATTCCTCTGCGTCGTCGCCCTTTTCCCCCAAAAGCGCGGCTGACACAGCCATCCACTCTGCGGGCGGAGCCGCAGGCGACCTGGCTGCTCCTCTTGGTTTTCTGCTTAGCGGCGTTTGATAATGCGAACGGTCACAATGCGAGCGCCAATCAGCGCGGCGGCCGATGCCGCCTTGTCGCAAATAATCGTTTTCGTCGTTCGCATCGCCATTCCTGATGACTGTTTAACGGCGTCAAGGCGCCAAATTACGTCAGTATTGCTTACATAATATTTCATGATGCATGTAGTCAAGATTAAAATGACCCTGGCGCAATAAAAAAACAAAAACGCCGCGAAATCCGACAGGATTCCACGGCGCTTGCGCTGAAGATATTTTTAAATTGCCCTGACTACTCCGATGGCATGTCCAGGGTGCGGCTGAAAAGCAGCGCCACGAGGGTACAGATCGCGCCTGACAGCAGGTAAAGCCCCACTGCAAAGAGACCGAATTTGGACGAAAATCCCAGCGCGACGAGTGGCGCGAAGCCGGCGCCGATGAGCCAGGAAATATCGGAGGTCAGAGATGCGCCCGTATAGCGGTACTCACGGCTGAACCGGGATGCCAGAGCCCCGCCTGCCTGGCCGAAAGAAAGACCGAGAAGCGAGAAACCGATCAGTACGAAGAGATACCGGCCGATATCACCTGCGCCAAGCAATACTGGCGCAATGAAGCTGAAGATACCGATCAGCACCGCCGCGATACCCAAAAGCTTGCGGCGACCGATGCGATCCGCGAGGACACCCGACAGCACAATCATGCCGCCACCGATAATGGCGCTGACAAATTGCACAAACAGGAAGTCCGACAGTCGCTGATTTGTGTTGAGCGTCACCCAGCTAATCGGAAAAACCGTGACCAGGTGGAACAGCGCGAAGCTTGCCAGCGGCACGAAAGCACCGGTGAAAACGACGCGTGACTGGTTGCGCAACATTTCGAACATCGGCTTCGGTTCAAGTTCATGCTGCTCCAGCATGGCCTGGAACTCAGGTGTAACAATCATGCGAAGACGCGCAAACAGCGCCAGTACATTGAGTGCAAGCGCCACAAAGAACGGGAAACGCCAGCCCCAGGCCAGGAATTCCGGGGTGGAAAGCTGCGTCACGAAGATGATGAAGAATGCGCTGGCGAGGCCGAAGCCCATGGCCGCACCAATCTGCGGCATCATTGCGTACCAGCCGCGCTGCTTGGCCGGCGCATTCATTGCCAGCAACGATACCAGCCCGTCCCACGCACCGCCAAGACCGAGGCCCTGACCGAAACGGAAGACTGCCAGCAAGACGGGCGCGATAATGCCCGCTTCCGCAAAAGAGGGAAGGAAGCTGATCGCCATGGTGGAACCACAGAGCGTAAACAGCGCGGCCGTCAACTTGACGGCGCGGCCAAACTTTCGATCGATCTGCAGGAAAACGAGGGAGCCGATCGGCCTTGCGATAAAGGCCAGTGAAAAGACCGCGAAGGAATAGAGGGTTGCCGTCAGCGGGTCCGCAAAAGAGAAAAACACGTACGGAAAGACGAGTGCAGATGCGAGAGCATAAACGAAGAAGTCGAAGAACTCGGTCATCCGCGCCAGAATGACTGCGATTGTGATGCGATCCGGATCAACGGCAACGGGCGCTGTCTGTCCGCGTGATCCATTCGGCCCATTATAGGATGAGGCCGTATCGATATAACTCATGATATTCCCTCCTGCGTATCGCGAACTATGTCGGTAACGCCAACGGCTCCTCTTCCGTTCACGTTACATGCGACGGATTGTCACACAGGGGTTGAAGGCCGTCAAACAGAATCCCCCAAGAGGGCTTGCCCCAATAGGGCTCTATGCGATAATCCCCCCGACATCCGCGTCCGAAAGGGTTCCATGCTTTTCTTGCTGCGCCGCGAAAAATCGCTGCGCCGCGACAAAATTACGCATTTATTAAATGACGTTTGGCAACTAACCCCGACACACAATGAAATAATCGAGTTTAAGAACGTGCGCACGATCAAGAAATTCTCCACGGCCCTTGGGGGCCTGTCGTCGCTGCTGCTGCTCAGCGGCTGTAACCTCGTCGTGATGAACCCTTCGGGGGATGTCGCCCGCCAGCAGGCCGACCTCATCATCACGTCCACCGTTCTGATGTTGCTGATCATCGTTCCGGTTCTGGCACTGACGCTGTTTTTCGCGTGGAAATACCGCGAGTCAGCCAAGTCCACGGATTACGATCCTGAGTGGCATCATTCGACACGTCTGGAAATGATCATCTGGTCTGCCCCTGTCGCCATCATTCTGATGCTCGGCACCGTGACCTGGATCGCGACCCACCGTCTCGACCCTTATCGCCCGATCGACCGCATCGACGAAAACCGTCAGGTCACGGCAGAGGTCAAGCCGATCACTGTTGAAGTGGTGGCAATGGACTGGAAGTGGCTGTTCTTCTATCCGGAACTCGGCATCGGCAGCGTCAACGAGTTCGCAGCCCCGGTTGATGTTCCGATCAACTTCAAGATCACCGGTACAACAGCGATGAACTCGTTCTTCGTTCCGGCTCTGGCTGGCCAGATCTACGCCATGGGCGGCATGCAGACCAAGCTGCACGCAGTGATCAACAAGGAAGGCGTTTATGACGGCTTTTCTGCCAACTTCTCCGGCCCGGGCTTCTCGCACATGCGCTTCAAGTTCCATGGTCTGAGCCAGCAGGGCTTCGACCAGTGGGTCGCGAAGATCAAGGATGGTGGCAAGCCATTCGGCCGCATGGAGTATCTGGACTTCGCCAAGCCTTCCGAGCGCGAGCCCGTGCAGTACTTCGCCAATGTCGATCCGGAACTTTACGACGCCATCCTCAACCGCTGCGTCGAACCGAACAAGCTCTGCATGCGCGACATGATGCACATCGACGCCAATGGCGGCGGTGGCAAGGAAGGCATCGATATCGCCAAGGCACTGAATTCCGTGGTCTGCACCCCGCTGTCGCCTTACGGCGTGGCGAGTGGCCCACAATCCACTCCGGCTGTCATCTCGGGTCAGACTTTCGAACCCGCTGCACTGCCGGAAACGAAACAAGTCGCTGGCTGACGAAACGTCCCGGCTTTCTGCGGCGCGGCTTGTCCGCGCCGAATTTACGTTTTTGAATCCAAGAGGCTAAAATGGTCGTCAACTCCGATCAAACGTCGTTCCTATTCGGGCGGCTAACCTGGGAGTCCATCCCGCTTCACGAGCCCATCCTGATCGTCACATTTGCGGCAGTGGTGCTGGGCGGTCTTGCCGTCGTTGGCGCCCTTACCTACTTCCGCCTGTGGGGCTATCTCTGGAAGGAATGGTTCACGAGCATCGATCACAAGAAGATCGGTATCATGTACATCATTCTGGCTCTGATCATGCTGCTGCGTGGCTTTGCCGACGCGCTCATGATGCGTCTCCAGCAGGCAATTGCCTCTGGCGGATCGGAAGGCTATCTGCCGCCTCACCACTACGACCAGATTTTCACCGCTCACGGCGTGATCATGATCTTCTTCATGGCAATGCCGATGATCACGGGTCTGATGAACTACGTCATTCCGCTCCAGATCGGTGCACGTGACGTTTCCTTCCCGTTCCTCAACAACTTCTCGTTCTGGATGACGACGGCCGGCGCGGTGATCACCATGATCTCACTGTTCATCGGCGAATACGCCCAGACCGGCTGGCTAGCCTATCCGCCGCTTTCCGGCATTCAGGGAAGTCCGAGTGTTGGCATGGACTATTACATCTGGGGTCTGCAGATCGCTGGTGTGGGAACGACGCTATCGGGTATCAACCTGATCGTGACGATCATCAAGATGCGCGCTCCCGGCATGACCATGATGCGCCTGCCGATCTTCGTCTGGACGTCGCTGTGTTCGAACATCCTGATCGTGGCATCGTTCCCGATCCTGACCGGCACACTCGCCCTGCTCACGCTTGACCGTTACGTTGGTACGAACTTCTTCACCAACGATCTTGGCGGCAACCCGATGATGTACGTCAACCTCATCTGGATTTGGGGTCACCCGGAAGTTTACATCCTGGTTCTGCCTGCTTTCGGTATCTTCTCGGAAATCGTATCGACCTTCTCGCAGAAGCGTCTGTTCGGTTATGCCTCGATGGTTTACGCGACGGTGGTCATCACCATTCTCGCCTACGTCGTCTGGCTGCACCACTTCTTCACGATGGGTTCGGGTGCAAGCGTCAACGCCTTCTTCGGCATCACGACGATGATCATCTCGATCCCGACCGGTGCGAAGATCTTCAACTGGCTGTTCACAATGTACAAGGGCCGCATCAAGTTCGATGTCCCCATGCTGTGGGCCGTCGGCTTCATGATCACCTTCGTCATCGGCGGTATGACCGGCGTTCTGCTGGCTGTTCCCCCGGCTGACTTCGTGCTGCACAACTCGCTGTTCCTCATCGCCCACTTCCACAACACCATCATCGGCGGCGTGGTCTTCGGTGTGCTGGCCGGCATCGTCTACTGGTTCCCCAAGGCCTTCGGTTATCGCCTTGACCCGTTCTGGGGCAAGCTGTCCTTCTGGTTCTGGTTCGTCGGTTTCTACTTCGCCTTCATGCCGCTCTACGTACTCGGCCTGATGGGTGTTACCCGCCGCCTCAGCCAGTTCGAAGACACTTCGCTGCAGATCTGGTTCGTAATCGCTGCTTTCGGTGCAGGCCTCATCGCACTCGGTATTGCCAGCTTCGTCATCCAGCTCATCGTCAGCTTCCTGAAGCGCGAGCAGCTACGCGACGTCACCGGCGATCCCTACGATGGCCGCACGCTGGAATGGTCGACCTCTTCTCCGCCGCCTGCCTACAACTTCGCCTTCACGCCGGTCGTGCATGACGTCGATGCCTGGGCAGACATGAAGAAGCGCGGTGCAGAGCGTCCGCTGGAAGGCTTCATCCCCATCCACATGCCGAAGAACACCGGTGCGGGCGTCATCATCAGCGCCATCAACGTCGCGCTTGGCTTCGCTCTGGTCTGGCACATCTGGTGGCTGGCTGCATTGAGCCTGCTTGCTATCATCGCGGTCTCGATCGCCCACACCTTCAACTACAATCGCGACTATTACATTCCGGCATCGGATGTAACGGAAGTCGAAGCAGAACGTACGAAGCTGCTTGCAAATCAGGCGTAACAGAATGTCTCAAGCACCTGCCCAAAGCGCCAATGGCGCGGAAAAGCCGGTCTTCTACCTGAAGGAAGACCACCATCCGGAAAACGGCACTTCGCTGGGTTTCTGGCTGTACCTGATGAGCGACTGCCTTATCTTTGCAACGCTCTTCGCAACCTATGCCGTGGTCGGTCGCAGTTATGCGGCCGGTCCGTCCGGTGCGGATCTCTTTGATCTCAAGCTGGTCGCAATCAACACCGGCTTCCTGCTGTTCTCCTCCATCACCTATGGCTTCGCCATGCTGGAGGCACAGAAGAAGAACATCAACACGACGCTGATCTGGCTTGCGATCACCGGTGTGTTCGGCCTCGCATTCCTTGGTCTCGAACTCTACGAATTCCACCACCTGATCCATGAAGGTGCTGGTCCGCAGCGTTCTGCCTTCCTGTCGGCGTTCTTCGCGCTGGTCGGCACGCACGGTCTGCACGTTACCTTCGGCGTGATCTGGCTCGTGACGTTGATGGTGCAGGTCAAGAAGTTCGGCCTGCATGAAGCAAACATGCGCCGCCTGACGTGCCTTTCGATGTTCTGGCACTTCCTCGACGTCATCTGGATCGGCGTCTTTTCCTTCGTCTATCTGGTTGGAGTTCTGTGATGGGTTCGAACACACACACGCACGACCACGGTCATTCGCATGATCACGGTCACGATCATCACCACGCCAGCGGAGAAGATCATGGCTCCTTCAAGAGCTACATGATCGGCTTCATCCTCTCGGTCATCCTGACGGCTATTCCGTTCTGGCTGGTCATGGGCGATGTCATTGAAAACCGCACAACGACCGTGCTCATCATCATGGTCCTCGGTGTCATCCAGGTTTTCGTGCACATGATCTACTTCCTGCACATGAACACCAAGTCGCAGGGCGGCTGGATCTTCATGTCGCTGCTGTTCACGCTGGTCGTTGTCATGATCACGCTCGTGGGCTCGCTCTGGGTCATGTACAACATGAACAAGAATATGATGCCGACGATGACCATGGAACAGATGCGTAACCTGCCCTGACGGGCCTGGATAGCGTACCATTCGCAGCCCGCATCGCTTGCGGGCTGCCTCTCCGGAAGACCCATAACCCCATGAATCGGAGAGCGGATTCATGGGGTTATGTGTTGAGCAGGATATAGCTCCAATGAACAGCCTGACAAACCCGACTCCTTCCCGACGGATTCGTCCTGCGGCGATTGTCGTGATTTTCCTGACCGTCATTCTCACGGGCTGCCTGCTGGCGCTCGGCACGTGGCAGGTGAAGCGCCTGTCCTGGAAGCTCGATCTCATCGCACGCGTTGAAGAGCGGGCTCATGCCACGCCGGTCGACGCACCCGCCGAGAACGATTGGGCGGCCCTTGCCGATCCAGCCCAATATGAATATCGCCGTGTCCGCCTTACCGGCACCTATCTCCATCAGGACGAGGTGCAGGTCTATACGGTGTCGGATCTGGGTCCCGGATACTGGGTTCTAACCCCCCTGCAGCGCGATGACGGATCGCTTGTCATCGTCAACCGCGGCTTTGTTCCCTCGGAGAAACGCGATCCATCCACACGCGCCGAGGGTGAGGTCACAGGTCGTGTCGACGTGGTGGGACTGATGCGTGCACCCGAAACCGGGGGCCTTTTCCTCAGAACCAACGATCCGGCGAATAATCGCTGGTATTCGCGCAACATTGCCGAAATCACCTCGACCAAGGGTCTGGCGCATGCCGCCCCCTTCTACGTTGATGCGGATGCGACGGCCAATCCCGGTGGCTTGCCGATCGGCGGCAAGACCATGCTGACCTTCCCCAACAGCCATCTCTCCTATGCAATCACCTGGTACATACTGGCTGCGATGGTGGTCGCTGCAGGCTGGTATGTGACCCGCAATCTCAATGCGCCGAAACAGCGCTCAGAGAACGACTGACGGACGCCGACCAATAAAGCGTTTCACAGTTCACCTTCCAGTGTTCTATATAAGTCGTTTTGGGTCGCGGCAGATCGTGCCGCGCTTTTTGTGGTGACACATGGCACGTGCGTTTCTTCTGGTTCTTGATTCCTTCGGTGTGGGCGGCGCACCGGATGCGGACCATTATGGCGATCTTGGTTCCAACACTTTGGGCCACATTGCGGAGTTCTGTGCGGCGGGCGCTGCAGATCGCCCGGGCTTGCGCGCTGGCCCCCTGAAATTGCCGAACATGACATCGCTCGGTCTCCTCAACATTGCGGAACTGGCAAGTGGCGACATGCCCGCAGGCATGGAGTTGCCGGAACGTATATACGGCCTGCATGGTTGCGCCAGCGAGGTTTCTAAGGGCAAGGATACGCCGTCAGGTCATTGGGAGATTGCCGGTACACCCGTCCGGTTCGAGTGGGGCTACTTTCCGACGGAGGGTGACGCCTTTTCCGCCGAACTCGTTGCAGCGATCTGCGAAGAAGGCAATGTTCCGGGCATTCTTGGCAATTGCCATGCGTCAGGAACGGAGATCATCGCCCGTTTCGGCGAGGAGCATATCCGTACGGGCAAACCCATCTGCTACACCTCCTCCGACTCGGTGTTTCAGATTGCAGCCCACGAAACCCATTTCGGGCTGGAGCGGCTTCTTGCATTCTGCCAGATCGTTCGCAAACTCGTCGACCCGCTGAATATTGGCCGCGTCATTGCCCGTCCTTTCGTTGGTGAGACGGTCGCGACGTTCGAGCGCACCGGAAACCGCCGGGACTTTTCCGTTCTTCCACCGGAGCCGACCCTTCTGGACAGACTGGTCGAAGCAGGACGCAAGGTTCACGCCATCGGCAAGATCGGCGACATCTACGCACATCAGGGCATATCTCGCGTCATCAAGGCCAATGGTAATGCGGCGCTGATGGATGCGACCCTGCAGGCGATAGACGAGGCCGAAGACGGAGATCTGGTCTTCACCAATTTCGTCGATTTCGACATGATCTACGGCCATCGACGCGATGTGGCAGGTTATGCCGCAGCGCTCGAAGCCTTCGATGCACGCATTCCCGAAATTCATCGCAAGATGAAGCCGGGAGACATTGCCTTTCTTACCGCCGACCATGGCTGCGACCCGACATGGCGCGGTACGGATCACACCCGAGAACGCGTGCCGATCATGGCATTCGGACCAGGCATACGGTCTCGTGATCTCGGTATTCGACCCTCTTACGCCGATATTGGCGAAAGCATTGCCCGCCACCTTGGAATAGATGCCGGCGTCCACGGCAGGAGCTTCATTTGACATCCCATTTGCTGAAAGCGGAAATCCATTGCCATCTCGAAGGTGCGGCACCGCCTCACCTTGTTGCGGCGCAGGCGCAAAAATACGGTATCGACAGCAGCAGCTTTCTGCGTGACGGAAAATATGTCTGGACCGATTTCGCCGAGTTCATTCGCTGCTACGATGCCGTCGCGCAGGTCTTCAAGACAGATGAGGACTATGCGGTCCTCACAGAGGCCTATCTCACCGAGCTTGCCGCTGCCAATACCATCTACAGCGAACTGATCATCTCGCCCGATCATGGCGATCGTATTGGCCTTGGTGCCGATGCCTACCTTCAGGGCATCGCGGAAGGCATTCGCGTTGCCAAGGAAAAGACCGGCATCGAAGCCCGCATCATCGTCACCGGTGAACGGCATTTCGGCCCCGACCGTGTTATTGCCGCAGCCGAATATGCCGCCAGAACCGCACATCCCCTCGTCACCGGCTTCAACATGGCCGGCGAAGAACGCATGGGCCGTGTCGCCGATTATGCACGCGCCTTCGATATCGCCCGTGACGCTGGCCTTGGGTTGACGATCCATGCAGGCGAAGTCTGCGGACCGTTCAGCGTGAGCGATGCTCTCGATCTCGTCAAACCCGCACGCATCGGCCATGGTGTTCGCGCCGTTGAAGACGCATCTCTGGTGTCGAGACTTGCCGATAGCGGCACCGTTCTGGAAGTTTGCCCCGGTTCCAACATCGCGCTCAATGTCTATCCGGATTTTGACCAGCATCCGCTCAAGCGGTTGCGCGATGCCGGCGTGCGGGTCTGCATCAACTCCGATGATCCGCCGTTCTTCTTCACATCGCTTGTGCGGGAATACGAACTCGCCTCAACGACGTTCGGGTTCAGCGATGCGGAGATCAACGACATGACCAGAACAGCGCTTCAATGCGCCTTTGTGGACGAACCGACACGGGAACGGCTGCTGGCAAAACTGGGTTCGGTTTAAAGGAAAGCAATCGGGACAAAAACACCCTGAAACACTTGCGAAAGCGACGCTTTCGGTGAATGACAAAAGTATCAAAGAAACGAGGGAAGGCCAGTTTTCATGGACGGCGTTACAGTAATCGATCATCCGCTGGTGCGGCACAAACTCACCATCATGCGCAAGAAGGAAACGTCCACGGCCGGTTTCCGCCGCCTGCTGCGCGAAATCTCAACGCTGCTCTGCTACGAAGTCACGCGCGATCTGGAAATGACGACGGAGACTATCGATACGCCGCTGGAAACCATTGAAGCACCCGTGCTCGAGGGCAAGAAGCTGGTTTTCGCATCGATCCTGCGCGCCGGAAACGGTCTTCTGGAAGGCATGCTGGAGCTGGTTCCTTCTGCCCGCGTTTCCCATATTGGGGTCTATCGCGACCATGAAACGCTGGAAGCTGTCGAATATTACTTCAAGGCACCAGAGAGTCTCGACGCGCGCCTGATCATCGTTGTCGACCCCATGCTGGCAACGGGCAACTCGTCGATTGCCGCAGTCGAGAAACTGAAAGAACGCGGCGCAAAGAACATTCGCTTCCTGTGTCTGCTTGCTGCACCCGAAGGCATCAAGAACTTTCGCGAAGCGCATCCCGATGTGCCGATCTTTACTGCGTCCATCGACAGCCACCTGAACGAGCAGGGCTACATCGTTCCGGGTCTTGGTGACGCGGGCGACCGGATGTACGGAACGAAGTAATTCCGTCCACCGAACCTTAACCATCAACGCCATTTGCCGGATGACATCTCGCAAATGGCGTTCTTGATTCAGGATTTTTCGGTATTTTGCGGTTTATGCTCACCTTGGTTCAATCCATTTCGGGAGCATATCCTTGCTGGCGCGTACGATTTTCCTTCTTGTCAGCCTCTCGGTCAGTGCAACGCAGATCCCTGCACTCATAGAAAAATTTCACACGCGCCCTGCTCCGGAAGCTGAAAAAGCGGCGCCGGTGAAAGCCCAGCCGGTATCGCTTGGCACTGTCACCCTCAAAGCGGATGCAAACGGCCACTTCAATGCCGCTTTCCGTCTCAATGGCAAACCGTTCGATGGTCTTGTCGATACCGGTGCTTCAACGGTCGCGATCAATGAATCGACTGCGCGGCGCCTCGGTTTCGGTGTGAACAGTCTCGATTTCAAATATCCGATTTCGACAGCCAACGGCAAAACCAAAGCCGCTTATATAAAGCTGGACCGGGTGGAAATCGGCGCGATCCGTGTTCAAAACGTCGATGCAATCGTACTCAAGGACAATGCACTCGGCAAAACGCTGATTGGCATGAGCTTTCTGAAGCAGCTCTCGTCGTTCAAGGTTGCCGGAGACGAACTGCGGCTCGTCAGGTGATCCGCTCACATATGACCGGAGCGATATCGGCCGTGACCGTATCGACCGTATAGCTTTCCAGCACTCTGTCGACTGCGCGTGCAGCGGCGTCCTGTGATGCGGCATGAACGAAGGCGATGGGTTCACCCTTCTCCACTCTGGTCCCCAAAGGCAAAATTCCGGATAGACCCACGGAAAGATCAACGGTGTCCGACGGTTTGCGCCGCCCGCCACCAAGTTCCACAACTATCATTCCCACGTCGCGCGTCCCACAGGACGTCAACCAACCGCTTTGGCCGGCCGGAACGGGCACAATGACAGGCGCTGCGGGCAGGTAGTGCGCCGGTCGTTGCACGAAGTCGACAGGACCGCCGAGCGCAGTGACCATACGCGCAAAAGCTTCCATCGCCTGGCCGGAAGCCAAAGCCTCGGCAGCCTTCGCTCTGCCATCCTCAAGCGTCCCGGCTGCCCCGCCCTGCACCAGCATCTCCGCTGCGAAAGACATGACAACGTCCTCAAGACGGGTTCCCGCTTTCTGTCCATGAAGAAAGTCCAGGCAATTGAGGATTTCGACCGCATTTCCGGCAGCATCGCCAAGTGGCTGGTTCATGTCGGTGATCAAAGCAGCGGTCGGCAGACCCGCACCATTCGCGACGTCGGCCAGCGAACGCGCCAGGCTGCGTGCCTCCTCAATATCCTGCATGAAAGCGCCATTGCCAACCTTGACGTCAAGCACAAGCGTTTCCAGACCGGCGGCAAGCTTTTTCGACAGAATGGACGCGGTGATCAACGGAATGGAATCGACGGTAGCGGTCACATCACGAATGGCGTAAAGGCGCTTGTCGGCCGGAGCAAGATCACCGGTCTGGCCAATGATCGCGCAGCCTGCGTCACGCACGGCCTTTCGAAAGCGCATCTCATCCGGCATGACGTTGTAGCCGGGAATGGCCTCAAGCTTATCGAGCGTGCCACCCGTGTGCCCAAGTCCCCTGCCGGAGATCATCGGAACCGCCAACCCACAGGCGGCCACAATCGGGGCCAGCATCAATGAGACATTGTCACCGACGCCGCCGGTCGAATGTTTATCCGCAATGGGCTTGTCAACCTCATTCCAGGAGAGAACATCGCCACTGTCACGCATGGCAAGCGTCAATGCGACTGTTTCGTCGCGGCTCATGCCACGAAAGAAAACGGCCATGGCAAAAGCTGCGGCCTGGCCTTCGGAAATCTGCCCCGATGAAAGGGCCCCGACGAATCCGGAAATCTCCTCCGGATCGAGGTGCAACCCGTCACGCTTGCGGCGGATGATTTCCTGGGGGATCAAGGGGTCAATATCCGCTGGCGGCCTTGGCGGGTTCACCACCGGCCAGCACGTTCAGCACATCGTCCAGCAGGCTTGAGGCACCAAAACGAAAGGTTGAAGGCATGGCCCAGTTCGGCGCCATGATGGTTTCCGCGAGCCTGAGATACAGCGTTGCATCCGCCACCGTGCCAATACCGCCAGCAGGCTTGAAACCAACCTTCTGTTTGCTGTCTCGGATTGCCTGCAGCATGATATCGGCTGCTTCCAGCGTTGCATTGACCGACACTTTGCCGGTCGACGTCTTGATGAAATCAGCACCTTCCGCGATGGCAATTTCCGAGGCACGGCGGATCAGCGCCTTGTCCTTCAACTCCCCGGTTTCAAGTATGACCTTGAGCTGGACCGGTGCGACACACGCCTTGCGCACAGCCGCAGTCATCTTAACCACAGCGGCTTCATCGCCGGCTATGAACTTCTTGTAGGGAATGACGAGGTCGATCTCATCGGCTCCATCGCGAATGGCCGCCTCAGTTTCGGCCACAACGGTGGCGATCTCGAGATCGCCAGACGGGAAATTGACGACAGTGGCGATCTTGATCGCGTGATCTTTTCCAAAAGCTGCCCTGGCCTGCGCCACAAAACGTGGCCAGATGCAGATCGCGGCCGTATTCCCATACTCGCTGTGCGCTCTCTGGCACAAAGTGGCAATCTGCTCCGGCGTGCAATCTTCTTTCAGGTTGGTCAGGTCCAGCAAGGACAGAGTGAGGGCAGCCGCTTCTCGCGGACGCTGGAGTTCCATGATCATGCTCCTCCTGCAATCATTTCCTTCAGGATGGCGGCAAGTCGTTTGCCGCCCACTGGAGCCATGTCCTTGGTTTCCTCATGGCTCAGTTCCGCACCGGTCATGCCGGCACCGTAATTGGTAATAACGGATGCGGCAGCAACGCGCATCCCGAAAAAGCGTGCGAGGATGACTTCCGGCACCGTAGACATGCCAACCGCATCCGCTCCCAACAGACGCGCCATGCGAATTTCTGCCGGCGTCTCGAAGCTTGGCCCCGAAAACCACATGTAGACGCCGCCGAACAACGGCACGGTCGCACGAATGGCAGCGTTGCGCATCGCCAGAACCAGATCTGCGTCATAGGCCGTCGTCATGCCGACAAAGCGACGATCGCTTTCTTCGCCAATCAGCGGGTTCATGCCGGAATAGTTGATGTGGTCGGTGATCTGCATGACAGACCCCGGCGGCATATCTTCTCGAACCGAGCCCGCGGAATTGGTCAGGATCAGCGATTGTACGCCCAACCCGGCAAGCGTTTCGATCACTACCCGCATCGCGGCCGGATCGCCCTTTTCATAATAGTGCACGCGACCGGACAGCATGATGACCGGTTCGCCGCCAAGATAACCTGCCACCAGTTCACCCGCATGACCCGAAACACCGCTTGCCGGAAATCCCGGCAATTCGGCATAAGGAACACGGATAGCCTCTTCGACCTCTTCCACAAGCGAGCCGAGACCGGAGCCGAGCACGATGGCGATACGCGGCATGAGGCCGTTCAGCCGGTCCACCAGGATGTCGATCAGCGTGTCCGTCATCCGAGCAACTCGGTCTTGAAGGACAACGGCAAAAGCTCATCCATGGTCACGACCTTCTGCACGCCTGTTTCATCGCAGAGGTACACCTTGGTTTCGGAGGTCGCGAATTCGGCGATCTTCTGGCGGCAGCCACCGCAAGGTGGGCAGAGAGCCAACTTTTCCGCGATCACGGCGATTTCCTTGATCTGTTCTGCACCGCCCATCACCATAGCGCCAATGGCCGTCGGTTCAGCGCACCACCCTTGCGGGAAGGAGAGGTTCTCGATGTTGGCGCCCTTATAAATCCTGCCGTCTTCGGCGCGGATCGCCGCACCGACCGGAAACTTCGAATAGGGTGCATGGGCGAGCGCCATCGCGTCTCTTGCCGCTTCGAACAATTCCCGAGACATGGATTAACGCTCCTTCGAGTAGGCGACGCCACCAGCCTTCGGAGGCTTGGCAACACCGATGAAACCCGCCAACAGGATGCAGGTCAGAATATAGGGCATGGCCTGAAAGATCTGCACCGGCACTTCGCCGATGCCCGGTACGGACTTGCCCTGCATGAAATTCGCGAAGGCATCGAGGAAACCGAACAACAGGCAGGCAAACATGACTGGAACCGGCTTCCACTTCGCGAAAATCAGCGCTGCAAGTGCGATATATCCCTTGCCCGCAGACATGTTGGCGATGAAGGAAGCCGACTGCGCCACGGCAAGATACGCGCCGGAAAAGCCGCACAGGAAACCTGCAACAATGACGGCACGGAACCGCATCCATGGAACGGAAATGCCCGCCGTATCGACAGCGCCCGGGTTCTCACCGACGGCGCGCAGACGCAAGCCAAAGCGTGTGCGGTAAAGCACCCACCAGGACAGGGGTACCGCGAGAAATGCCAGGTAGGTCAGGATGTTGTTGCCGGAAATGACATTGGCATAAAGCGGCCCGATGAAAGGCACCTCACGCATGGCATCGGCACCGGGCAGGATGATTGGCGTGAAACGTCCCTCTGAGGTCAGTTGCGGTGTACGACCACCCTGACTGAACCATGCCTGACCAAGAACTACCGTCAGACCGGCTGCGATGAAGTTGAGCGCAACACCGGAGACGATCTGATTGCCACGATTGGTGATGACGGCAAAACCGTGAATGAGCGAGAAAAGGATCGAAACGGTGATGCCGGCCAGCAAACCCGCCCAGGGGTTCGCCGTAAGATAAGCGACGCATGCGGAAGCAAAAGCCGCCGCAAGCATCTTGCCCTCAAGGCCGATATCGAAAACACCCGCCCGTTCCGAAAACAGGCCGGCAAGCGCGGTAAAGAGCAAGGGAATGGTCAGGCGGACGGTCGATCCGAGAATGCTGACCAGAATATCGAAGAAGTCCATCTCGGATTACCCCTTTACCAGACGCTGATAGACGCGAACGATCGCAGGCCGGTACATATATTCCAGAGCCCCGGCAAACAGGATCACCAGACCCTGGATGACCACGATCATCTCACGGGTAATGTTGGGCATTTCAAACGAAAGATCGGCTCCGCCCTGATAGAGAATCCCAAACAGCAATGCGGAAAACACGATGCCAAGCGGATGGCTTCGTCCCATGAGGGACACGGCGATACCCACGAAGCCCGCGCCGCCAACGAATTCTACCTGCAAGCGCGCGGAGGCGCCCATGACAGGGTTCAGTGCCATCATGCCCGCCAGACCGCCCGACAGGAGCATGGCGATGATGACCGTGCGCGCATAGGGAATACCGGCGTAAACCGCTGCAGAGCGGCTAATGCCGAGGGTACGCATTTCATAACCGAGTTTGGTGCGCCAGATCAGCACCCAGACCACGAAACACATGACAAGCGCGATGATGAACGACACGTTGAAGGGTGCCGGCCCCAGTTTCAGCCCGAAAAGCGCCATCAGCCAGTCCATCTTCGGCAACTGGCCGCCGGGCAGGAAGGTGCGTGTTTCCGGCGCCATCTTGCCAGGAACGATCAGCACGTTGACGAGCAGGTACACCATCAGCGCCGCAGCAATGAAGTTGAACATGATCGTGGTGATCACGACGTGACTGCCGCGTTTTGCCTGCAGCCAGGCCGGAATGAACGCCCAGGCGGCGCCGAAGACAGCCGCGCCGATAACGGCGAAGGGCATGGTCACGTACCAGGGCACATAACGGTCAAGTGTCAGGGCAACCAGCGCAGCACCAAGGCCGCCGACATAAGCCTGCCCTTCCGCACCGATATTGAACAGGCCGGAATGGAATGCCACGGCAACTGAAAGGCCGGTAAAAATGAAACTTGTCGTATAAAACAGGGTGAACCCGATGGCATCGCCACGGCCGAGAGCGCCTTCAATCAAAAGACGCAGTGCCGCAAACGGATTTTCACCGATCGACCAGACGACGAGGCCGGAGATGACAAACGCCGTCACGACGTTCAGCAGCGGCAAAAGACCGTAGGTGATCCAGTTTGGTAGGGGGACGGAAGCAGTGCTCATTCATGCCTCATGCAGCGATACCGGCCATCATGAGGCCCAGCGCCTGTTCTTCGGCTTCCGCCGTTTTTTCTCCGACGATACGACCGGCAAACATCACCAGAATCCTGTCAGAAAGCGACCGGATCTCATCGAGCTCCACTGAAACGAGCAGGATTGCCTTTCCGGCATCCCGCATTTCAACGATGCGGCGATGGATGAATTCGATCGCACCGATATCGACCCCGCGCGTCGGCTGGCCGATAATCAGCATTTTCGGATCACGCTCGATTTCGCGGGCGACAACGATCTTCTGCTGATTGCCGCCAGAAAAATTGGCGGTCTTCAGACGCGGATTCGGTGGACGGATATCGTATTTTTCGATCTTTTCGACGGCATCCTTGCGGATCGCCTCGGGATTGAGGAACGGGCCTTTGCCGTAGAGTTCGTCGCGGTGATAACCGAGAATCGAGTTCTCGTACTCCTCAAACCGCAGCACCAGACCCATGTGGTGTCGATCTTCGGGAATGTGGGCAAGGCCGAGTTTGCGCATCAAGGCGGGATCGACACGATCCACCTTCTGTCCTTCCACGAAAATTTCGCCGGAATGGGGTTTGCGAATGCCTGCAATGGCCTCGAGCAGTTCGGACTGCCCGTTGCCCGCAACGCCAGCGATGCCAACGATTTCTCCACCACGGATGTCAAACGACACGTCATCCACCATGGTGACACCACGGCTGTCCTTGACGGTGAGGTTGCGAACCGACAACAGCACGTCGCCAGGCTTCGCTTCGCCTTTTTCCACCCGCAACAGGACGCGGCGACCGACCATCAGTTCGGCCAGTTCCTCAACCGTGGTTTCCGAGGTCTTGCGCGTCGCAACCATCTCGCCGCGGCGCATGACCGAAACGGAATCGGTAATCGCCATGATCTCGCGCAGTTTGTGGGTGATCAGGATGACGGTCTTTCCCTGATCACGGAGAACACCGAGAATCTTGAAAAGGTGGTCTGCTTCGGCAGGTGTCAAAACACCTGTCGGCTCATCCAGAATCAGGATTTCAGCACCGCGGTACATCGCTTTCAATATTTCGACGCGCTGCTGCAGACCGACCGGCAGTTCTTCGATCACAGCGTCGGGATCGACCTCGAGACCGTAGTCGTCCTCAAGACGCTTCAGCTCCTTTCGGGACGCAGCCGTGCCTTTGGCGAGCAAGGCTCCGCCCTCTGCGCCCAGCATGACGTTCTCAAGCACGGTGAAATTCTCGACCAGCATGAAATGCTGATGCACCATGCCGATACCCGCGCTGATCGCAGCCTGGCTGTCACGAATGGCTACAGGCGCGCCGTTGACGCGGATTTCCCCTGAGTCCGCATGATAAAATCCGTAGAGAATCGACATCAATGTCGATTTCCCGGCACCGTTTTCCCCGATGATGCCGTGGATTGTACCCTTGGCGACCGTCAAATTGATATTCTTGTTTGCGTGAACGGCACCGAATTTCTTATCGATGCCCACGAGTTCGATTGCTGGGTCCATACTTAAACCGACACGTCTCCGAAGACTGGATATGAAAAGGGCGCAAGGTGACAAGCACCGTGCGCCCCAACAGATATCACGTCATTTCGGGCAAGAGTTATCCGACATATAATCGTGAACCTTGATCGTGCCGGCAATGATGTCAGCCTTGGCCTTGTCGACCGCAGTGACCATCTCCGGGGTGATCAGAGACTTGTTGTTGTCGTCCAGCGCATAGGCAACGCCGTCTTCCTTGATGCCAAGAGCAATGACGCCAGGCGTGAACTTGTCTTCCTTGGCGTCCTTGTAGGCATTGTAGACAGCCAGATCGACGCGCTTGACCATGGAGGTCAGGACGGAACCCGGATGCAGGTGGTTCTGGTTGGAATCGACACCGATCGAGAATTTCTTGTTGTCGGCAGCGGTCTGCAGCACGCCAAGGCCCGTTGCGCCGGCCGCCGCATAAATCACGTCAGCGCCCTGGTCGATCTGGTTCTTGGTCAGTTCACCGCCGCGAACCGGGTCGTTCCAGGCAGCACCCGTCGTACCGGTCATGTTCTGGAAGACTTCGATCTTGTCGTTGGCCGCCTTGGCGCCCTGTACGTAACCGCAGGCGAACTTGCGGATCAACGGAATGTCCATGCCGCCGACGAAGCCGACCTTACCGGTCTTGGAGGCCATGCCAGCCAGAAGGCCGACGAGGTAGGAGCCTTCGTGCTCCTTGTAGACGACCGAACGCACGTTCGGCAGGTCAACGACGGAGTCGACGATTACAAACTTGGTGTCCGGAAACTCGGCTGCAACCTTTTCCATTGCCGACGTCCAGGCGAAGGATACGGCGATGACCGGGTTAAAGCCCTTGCTGGCGAAGTTGCGGATAGCCTGTTCGCCCTGGGTGTCGCTGGTGGGTTCGAAATCGCGGAACTCGATGCCTGTTTCCGCCTTGAACTTTTCAGCGCCAACCGCAGCAGCTTCGTTGAAGGACTTGTCGAACTTGCCACCCGTGCCATAGACCAGAGCCGGCTTGATATCCGCAGCGAGTGCGGAGGCCGACATTGCCGCCATGGCGAAAAGGGTCAGAAGCGATTTTTTCATTTTGCAGCCCTGTTGTTGCAATTGATATTATAGGGTCCTCCCGCATACCCGTTAACCGGGAATGTCTGCGGAACCGCCAACCGTGTCTCCGGTTGTGCTTGGCACGCATCCTTGCATGGCTCAACGAAAAATTCACTCGGTTTTTTTGACCCGGTGGAAAAACTTTAAACTGGCGTTTTTTTGATCTTTCCACCGGAGCAGATTGCGAAAAATCTAATCAATATTACAGGTTACGCCTGTTCCCCGCAGTCCGCAGTAACCACCTGGATTCTTGGCGAGATACTGCTGGTGATAGTCTTCCGCGTAGTAAAACGTATCAAGCTCCTCGATTTCGGTGGTGATCGTGCGACCATGCCCAGCTTTATCCAGAGATTGCTGGAAGGTATCACGCACCTTCTGCGCCTGCTGAAGCTGACCTTCCGTCGTTGCGTAGATGACGGACCGATAGGTGGTGCCAATATCGTTGCCCTGACGCATACCCTGTGTCGGATCATGCTCTTCGAAAAAGATTTTCAGCAGCGCGGAAAGTGAAATCTGGGCGGGATCATAGACGACCTTGACGACCTCAGCGTGTCCGGTCTGACCCGTCGTGGTTTCCTGATAGGTGGGGTTGCGCGTGAAGCCACCCGCATAACCGACCGCCGTCACCCACACGCCAGGCGTTTTCCAGAACAGACGCTCCGCGCCCCAGAAACACCCCATACCGAGATAGATGATTTCCAGACCATCCGGATACGGCCCCTTCAACGGCCTGCCGTTCACGAAGTGGTTTTCCGGCACGACAAGCGCTTCGTCACGGCCCGGCAGAGCGGATTGCGCGGTGGGCATCGTCGTTTTCTTTTCAAAGGTGTCAAACAGGAACATTGTCGTCCTCCTTTTCAGCCCTAACGAGCCGATCTCAGGGTTTCATAATGTCTGCGGACGTTTTCGATCAAATCGCCTGGAATCGCGACAGTCGGTGCTTTTTGTAACCCAGCATCCAGCAAAGAAGAGACAAAGCCAGAAGAATGGCAAAAGCAGGCAACATCACGAGTGCGTTTTCGATCCAGCGCCACGCCTCGGGATGAATATAGTGTGCCACTCCCGTTTCCACCATGGCGCGGGACGCAGGAAACGCGTAGCCCCAAAGCGAAAGGATGCCGGTGACGTTGATTGAGGACGTGGAAACGGAACGGATCGAATCAAACACACCCTGAACGATCGCTGCAGCGAGGAAAAGAAAGCTCAAAAATCGCAAAAAAGCTTTCATTGGGAATACCTTTGCTCGGCCATTTCGGTTCGACCGCCACATAATGAAACACAGAACGTAGCGATAAAGGCGTAAAAACCGCTTTGCAATCAAGTCGAAACGCAGGAAATTGCCGACAATTCAAAAAACTGTCAGATTCAGGTTGATCCCTGCGAATTCATCGTTATATATCGCGCCGTTCCAGTGATTTGCATTCACCCAAACATGCAGATTTCCAAAAGGACAGGTGGCCGAGTGGTTTAAGGCGCACGCCTGGAACGCGTGTGTGCGTGAAAGCGTACCGTGGGTTCGAATCCCACCCTGTCCGCCATTTCTCTAAAAACCAACATCCCTAATTGTGCGATTGCTTCGGCTTCCGGGAGCTACCACACACCTGCATTATGGTGCGCCGGGTCTGTCGTGAACCGCTTTTGAAAAGACCTGCAATCTCAGGGTTGCGCAAGAGTTCACGAAAAGACTTCCGCCGGAACAAAATCATGCATTATTTGCTACGTTCCATTCTCTCTTGCGCCTTGCAGCAGTAAAAATCGCTCCTTATATACGCCGCAGAACTGCAGCGAATGTTGCAAATCCAAGTCAAGGAATCGTCAGTGGAATGCCTTCCGGGGTTCCGACGGTTCGCTTCAAGGAGAGAAGAGCATGGCAAAAGTAATCGGTATCGACCTTGGCACGACCAACTCCTGCGTCGCAGTGATGGACGGCAAGGACACGAAAGTAATTGAAAACGCGGAAGGCGCACGTACGACGCCGTCCATGGTGGCATTTTCCGACGACGGCGAACGCCTTGTCGGCCAGCCGGCCAAGCGCCAGGCGGTCACCAACCCCACCAACACCCTGTTCGCAGTGAAGCGCCTCATCGGCCGCCGCTACGACGACCCGACTGTCGAGAAGGACAAGGGTCTCGTCCCCTTCGAGATCGTCAAGGGTGACAATGGTGACGCATGGGTAAAGTCTCAGGACAAGCCTTATTCCCCGTCGCAGGTTTCTGCGATGATCCTTCAGAAGATGAAGGAAACGGCTGAAGCCTACCTCGGCGAAAAGGTCGAAAAGGCGGTCATCACCGTTCCGGCATACTTCAACGACGCGCAGCGTCAGGCGACCAAGGATGCTGGCCGCATCGCTGGTCTTGAAGTTCTGCGTATCATCAACGAGCCGACCGCAGCCGCTCTCGCTTACGGCCTCGACAAGAAGGACGGCAAGACGATTGCTGTTTACGACCTTGGCGGCGGTACCTTCGATATCTCGATCCTCGAAATCGGCGACGGCGTTTTCGAAGTGAAGTCCACCAACGGCGACACCTTCCTCGGCGGTGAAGACTTCGACATGCGTCTGGTCGAGTACCTCGCAGCCGAGTTCAAGAAGGACAACGGCATCGACCTGAAGAACGACAAGCTCGCTCTGCAGCGTCTCAAGGAAGCTGCTGAAAAGGCAAAGATCGAACTGTCGTCTTCGCAGCAGACCGAAATCAACCTGCCGTTCATCACGGCTGATGCTTCCGGTCCGAAGCACCTTACGCTGAAACTGACGCGCGCCAAGTTCGAAAGCCTGGTCGATGACCTGGTTCAGCGCACTGTTGCACCGTGCAAGGCAGCCCTCAAGGATGCTGGTGTATCTGCTTCCGAGATCGATGAAGTCGTTCTCGTCGGTGGTATGAGCCGTATGCCGAAGGTTCAGGAAGTCGTGAAGCAGCTGTTCGGCAAAGAGCCGCACAAGGGCGTTAACCCGGACGAAGTTGTTGCCATGGGTGCAGCCATCCAGGCCGGCGTTCTGCAGGGCGACGTCAAGGACGTTCTTCTGCTCGACGTAACCCCGCTGTCTCTCGGCATCGAAACGCTGGGCGGTGTCTTCACTCGTCTGATCGATCGCAACACGACGATCCCGACGAAGAAGAGCCAGACCTTCTCGACCGCCGAAGACAACCAGTCGGCTGTGACCATCCGCGTTTCGCAGGGCGAGCGCGAAATGGCGCAGGACAACAAGCTGCTCGGTCAGTTCGACCTCGTCGGCCTGCCCCCGGCACCGCGTGGCGTTCCGCAGATCGAAGTCACCTTCGATATCGACGCAAACGGTATTGTTCAGGTTTCGGCCAAGGACAAGGGCACGGGCAAGGAACAGCAAATCCGTATCCAGGCTTCCGGTGGTCTGTCTGACGCAGACATCGAAAAGATGGTCAAGGACGCGGAAGCCAATGCTGAAGCCGACAAGAAGCGTCGTGCGGGCGTAGAAGCCAAGAACCAGGCTGAAAGCCTCATTCACTCCACCGAGAAGTCGGTGAAGGAATATGGCGACAAGGTTTCCGAGACCGACCGCAAGGCGATCGAAGATGCCATCGAAAGCCTGAAGACGGCTGTAGAAGCATCCGAGCCGGATGCCGACGACATCCAGGCCAAAACCCAGACCCTCATGGAAGTCTCCATGAAGCTCGGTCAGGCCATCTACGAAGCCCAGCAGGCTGAAGCAGGCGATGCTTCTGCTGAAGGCGGCAAGGATGATGTCGTTGATGCCGACTACGAAGAAATCAAGGACGACAAGAAGTCCGCGTAATTGCGCGACTTCCGGTCTCCTACCGATGCATGAAAGAAATCCGGCTGCCAAAGGGCAGCCGGAAATCCATTTTCGGGGCTTGTTACCTTAATGGCGAAAGCAGACTTTTACGAAACACTTGGCGTCAGCAAGACCGCGGACGAAAAAGAGCTGAAAAGCGCCTTCCGCAAGCTCGCTATGAAATACCATCCGGACAAGAACCCGGACGACGCCGATTCCGAACGAAAATTCAAGGAAATCAACGAGGCCTATGAGACGTTGAAGGACCCGCAGAAGCGGGCGGCCTACGACCGTTTCGGCCACGCTGCTTTCGAAAACGGCGGTATGGGCGGTGGCGGCGGCTTCGGCGGTGGCGGCATGGGCGCTGGCGGCTTCTCCGACATCTTCGAAGATATCTTCGGCGAGATGATGGGCGGTGGCCGTGCACGTCGCTCCTCCGGCGGACGCGAACGCGGCGCCGATCTGCGCTACAATATGGAAATCTCGCTGGAAGAAGCCTTCACTGGCAAGACCGCGCAGATTCGGGTGCCGACTTCGATCACCTGCGATGTCTGTTCCGGCTCCGGGGCAAAGCCCGGCACGCAACCAAAGACCTGCGGCACCTGCCAGGGCTCCGGTCGTGTCCGCGCAGCACAGGGTTTCTTCTCCGTCGAACGCACCTGCCCGACCTGCCATGGTCGTGGGCAGACGATTTCCGATCCTTGCACGAAGTGCCACGGTCAGGGACGCGTGACGGAAGAACGCTCTCTCTCCGTCAACATTCCGTCGGGCATTGAAGACGGCACGCGCATTCGCCTGCAGGGCGAAGGTGAAGCCGGGATGCGTGGTGGCCCAGCGGGAGATCTCTACATCTTCCTGTCTGTGCGTCCGCATGAATTCTTCCAGCGTGATGGCGCCGATCTTTACTGTGTCGTGCCGATCTCCATGACGACGGCGGCACTGGGCGGCACTTTCGATGTAACAACGCTTGATGGAAGCAAGTCCCGAGTGACGGTTCCAGAAGGCACACAGGCCGGCAAACAGTTCAGGTTGAAGGGTAAGGGTATGCCGGTGCTGCGTTCGGCGCAGACGGGCGATCTCTATATCCAGATCCAGATCGAAACACCGCAGAAGCTCAGCAAGCGCCAGCGCGAATTGCTGCAGGAGTTCGAGCAGCTCTCCTCCAAGGAGAACAATCCGGAATCCGCCGGTTTCTTTGCTCGAATGAAGGAGTTTTTCGACGGCTGACCGTCGAGAGCACAAACATAAAAAGCCGCCATCTTTCGGGATGGCGGCTTTTTTTATGCCCAGGTCGATTCTGGATCAGCCGGAAAATCCACCCTCGTCCAGAAAGTCCTGCTCCTGTGGCGTCGTTTCGCGCAGCATGATGTCGTTGCGATGGGGAAAACGCCCGAAACGCTTAACGATATCCCGGTGCTGTTCGGCGTGATGCAGATAAAGGCCGCCCAGCGGTTGGTTCAATCGGCAAGCACGCTCCTGATCCTGCAGATTTTCGGAATGCGAGAAGGGCAGATAAAAGAAAACCCTGATGTCTTCGCCCAAAACCAGGTCGTGGCCACGTTGTATTGCTTCATCGGCATAAACACGCGCCAGCGGGTCTGTCGCATACATATGCGCCGTAGCGCGAAAACAGTTGCGCGGGAACTGATCGAGAAGAAGCATGAGAGCGAGGCTGCTATCCGCTGTCTCCAACCAGTCATCCAGTTCACGCCGTGCAGCAGCAAAGTGCGCGTCACGAAAGCGATCGTGAAAATGGTTGTCGAAAGACGCATCCTTGTCGAACCATTTGTCCGGCCCCGCATCTTTCCAGAACGCGACAATCTCTCCTGCCACCGCTGCGTTTTTAGAACTGCGCATTATCTCTCCCACTCAGTAATGCGGTGGTCGGGTGATGGCGGGCGCCTCCAGCGACTGTTCCTCAAGGCTCAAAAACCTCTCTGTCAGCCGGTCCAGCTTGGCGCGGGTCTGTTCGACCACCTTCCACTGCTCGGCAAGCTGATCGGACAATTCTTCAATGGTCTTCGTCTGGTGTGCGATCGTTTCCTCAAGCGCGAGGATGCGATTTTCGGTGTTTGACGTCATGTCGACCTCTCTTTCCTCCCCTTCCTTGGCATTGCGATCATCAAAGTCAATCATAACCTCGAATGGCTGAACTGGATTTGACAGCGAGAAAATAAAAAAGCCGATGAGGTTACCCTCATCGGCTTTCATTTCAGTCGCTATGGCTCAGCTTTCCTCCTGGAAGACTTCCTCGCGCTTCTTCTTGACGCTTGGCAGGAACACCACGACCAACACGACGAACGCAATGAACAGCAAGGTTGCACTGATCGGACGGGTGACAAAAGTGGAGGGATCACCACGTGACAGGATCATGGCGCGACGCAGGTTCTCTTCCAGAAGCGGGCCCAGGACAAATCCCAGCAACAGCGGCGCAGGTTCGCAGCGCAGTTTTACCAGCACGTATCCGATGAAGCCGAAGAAGGCGACAGCATATAGATCGTATACGTTGGAATTGACGCTGTAGACCCCGATGGCGCAGAACGCCATGATGATCGGGAAAAGCACGTAATAGGGCACCGTCAGAAGTTTCACCCAGAGACCGATCAACGGCAGGTTCAGGATGACCAGCATCAGATTGCCGATCCACATCGAGGCGATGATGCCCCAGAACAGCGCCGGCTGCTCCGTTGCGACATTCGGACCGGGCACGATGCCCTGAATGATCATGGCGCCAATCATCAGCGCCATAACCGGATTGGCAGGAATACCAAGCGTCAGGAGTGGAATGAACGACGTCTGAGCGCCGGCATTGTTGGCGGATTCAGGACCTGCGACACCAGCAACGGCACCGTGACCGAACTCCTCCGGTGTCTTCGAGACACGCTTCTCAACCGTGTAGGATGCGAAGGCTGCCAGAATTGCACCGCCGCCAGGCAAGATGCCAAGAGCGGAACCGATCGCCGTGCCACGCAGCACAGGACCGATGATCTTTTTGAAGTCTTCCTTTGTCGGCAACAAACCACTGACCTTGGCCATCAGAACGGAACGCGAATGTTCGTTCTCAAGGTTGCGGAGGATTTCGGCGATACCGAAGACACCCACTGCCACGGCAACAAAATTAAGGCCATCGGCATATTCGCGAATGCCAAGGGTGAATCGCGGCGCACCACTGTAGATATCCGTGCCGACCAGACCGAGCAGCAGGCCAAGAACGACCATAGCCAGTGCCTTGACGATGGAGCCATGAGCAAGGGCAATCGATGAGACCAGACCGACGACCATCAGCGAAAAATACTCCGCTGCGCCAAATTCCAGGGCGATTGCCGTCAACGGTGGCGCGAAGATCGCCACAAGGAACGTGGACACCGTGCCGGCGAAAAATGAACCGATCGCGGCAATCGCCAGCGCCGCTCCAGCCTTGCCCTTGCGTGCCATCTGGTAGCCATCGATGGCGGTAACCGCAGACGATGATTCACCCGGCATGTTGATGAGGATTGCCGTGGTCGATCCACCATATTGCGCGCCATAATAGATGCCCGCCAACATGATGAGCGACGACACGGGCTCGAGCTGGAAGGTTATGGGGAGCAGCATGGCGATGGTTGCTGTTGCACCAATGCCGGGCAAAACGCCGATCAAGGTGCCCAGCAATACGCCAATCAAGCAGAAGAACAGGTTCTCGATGGACGAGGCTGTGCTGAAACCAAGGAGGAGGTTGTTGAACAGTTCCATGCGCAGACCTCAGAATTTGAGCCAGGGGCCAAAGCGCTGGAACGGCAGGCCAAGACCATAGTTGAAAACCGCAACCGAAAAGATGGTGATCCCGATTGAAAGAAGGACGGCCATCACCGGGCTCATCTTATGTGAGGCAAATGACGCGATGAGCGCGCTGAAAAACAGCGCCGGAACGAAACCCAGCCCCCGGACCGTGAAGCCAAAAAATACCGGTGCAGGAAGAATGAAGAAAATGCCACGCCAGGCGATGGCGCCAATGGCCTCACCTTTGACACGCGTGGATCGCAGGAAGATGACGCCCCCCAGAACGACCAGGACAAGTGCCAGCAGCAGCGGGAAATAGCCTGGCCCCATACGGAAGGCCGTACCGATATCGAGTTCATAGGACTGCCAGGCGAAGGCAACGCCGAGGCCAATGAAGATGGCACCGCACAGCGCTTCGGCAGGATCGACGATAAATGATTTCATGAGATGTACCCCTCCGCAGCAAGGCGTCTTAAGCCGCCCGCATTCTCGAAACGTGGAGAGACCGGCGGCGGATACCGCCGGTCACGATCCGTTGCGATCAATCGGCGTATTGGCCAGCGGATTCGATCACCGGCTTCCAGCGGGCGATTTCGCTTTCAAGCTTCGCCTTGAGGGCTGCCGGTGTCGCGTCGCTTTCCGGCGAAGGTGTCGTGCCAAGTTCGGCAAAGCGGGCGGCAACGTTGGGGTCTTTCAATGCGACCTGAAGCGACTTGGAGAGCTTCTCGTTGATTTCGGCCGGGGTGCCTTTCGGCGTGTAGACGCCGTGCCAGATACCGACTTCGAAATTGGGCAGACCTGCTTCGACTGCAGTCGGCACATCCGGCAGCACGTCCAGACGCTTTGCGGTGGTCACTGCGTAAGCCTTCACCGTTCCGCCCTGGATCTGCTTGGTGGTGTTGGTGGTCTGGTCGCACATGATATCGACCTGGCCGCCAAGAAGATCCGTCATCGCCGGGCCAGTTCCCTTGTAAGGGACCGTTACGAGCGGCGTCTCGATGGCACTCATGAACAGCATGCCGCACAGATGCGATGCCGCACCGATACCGGCATTGGCAACCGTCACCTTGTCCTTGTTGGCCTTGGCGTATTCGATCAGGCCCTTGAGATCTTTTGTCTCGAGCGTCTTGCGCGACAGGATGGTCATCGGCACTTCGGTTACCAGCCCGACATATTCGAACGCGTTCAAGGTGTCGTAGGCGAGCTTGCGGTAAAGCGTGGCGCTCGTTGCCATGCCGATGTGATGCAGCAGAACCGTGTAACCGTCTGGATCAGCTGCTGCGACACGTCCGGCGCCGAGTGTACCGCCAGCGCCACCGACGTTTTCGATGATGATCTGCTGGCCGAGATCTTTCGACATAGATTCAGCCACGAGACGGGCAACCGTGTCGGTCGGACCACCGGCTGCGAACGGCACGATCATGGTGATGTTGCGCTCGGGGTAGGTCTGGGCCGATGCGGCAAGCGCAAAAAGGGAAACGGCAGCGGCGGCCGCAAAGCCGGTGACTGTCTTCAGTATTTTCATCGATTCCTCCCGGATGAAAATGTTCGCCACTTCAGCCGCGCATGCTCCTCCATGGCGACCGGGGTGATTCATTTGCGGCCCGGGATGGCCATTCATCAACGACGGCGTTGTCGCGTCACACGCTTTTGTTGCGCGATCAGGCAATAATGGGTGGATATCGACCCATTAGCGCTCATGCATGGGTGGAAATCCACCCATCACACCTCCGTCATGTGGCGGTGCAGCTCGTATTTCTGCATCTTTTCATAGAGCGTTTTGCGCGAAATCCCGAGATTCTCGTAGACCGATTTGAGATTGCCACGGTGTGCGGTGATCGCCCGGGCGATCAGGCTTTTTTCGTAAGCGGCAACCTTGGCGGCGAGCCCGCCCCTTTCCTCATCCGAATAGGAGATGACGGCATCGGTCGCATCACTTTCCAGACCCAAAACGAAGCGGTCTGCAGCATTCCTCAACTCACGCACGTTCCCTGGCCACTCTCGCAGGGAAATCGTCGAGAGCAGATCCTGCGGAACATCCATGTCTTCTCGTCCATACCGTGCCGCAGCCTCGCGCACGAGGTGCAGAAACAGGAGCGGAATATCGGCGCTGCGCTGCGACAGCGATGGAACGAGCAACGTTGCGACATTGAGACGATACAGCAGATCCGGCCTGAAGCGGCCGGCAGCAACCTCCTGCTCCAGATCGACCTTGCTGGTGGCGATAAAGCGCACATCCAGTTCGACCGTTTCATTCGACCCCAAACGGGTAATCACTCGCTCCTGCAGCACACGCAGGAAGCGCCCCTGTAGCTCGAAGGGCATCGAGCCGATTTCATCGAGAAGGATCGTGCCGCCGCGCGCATGTTCAAACTTGCCGTAACGGGGGCGAAGCGCACCGGGAAAGGCGCCCGCTTCATGGCCAAACAGCTCGCTCTCGATCAGGGTTTGCGGCAAGGCGGCGCAATTGATTGCTACGAAAGGCCGATTGCTTCTGGCGCTGACGTCATGCAGCGCCCGAGCCACCACTTCTTTACCGGCGCCCGTATCGCCGACGATCAGCGTATCGGCATCCGTCGAGCCGATGGCACGAATGCGATAGCGCAGATCGACCATGACTTGCGTTCTGCCCGGCAAGCGGGTTTCAAGATCGTCACGTTTTCCAGCAACGGCCTTGAGACGGCGGTTTTCGAGCACCAGTGCGCGCCGATCCTCGGCCCGCTTGATGACACCCGCAAGGTACTGTGGCGTGAAAGGTTTCTCGATGAAGTCATAGGCACCGTTACGCATAGCGTTGACGGCAAGCTGCACATCGCCATGGCCGGTCATCAGAATCACTGGAATTTCCGGATCGAGTTCGCGAACCTTCTGCAACAGGGTCATGCCGTCCATACCGGGCATACGAATGTCGCTCACGACAACGCCGTCAAAGCTGTAGCCAATCAGCTCCAGCGCGTGTTCGGCACTGGCGAGCATGGTGACATGGAAGCCGGACAGTTCCAGCGCTTGCGCAGTTGAAAAGCGCAACTCTTCTTCATCATCGATCAGAAGCACCCTGGGATCACTCATTCCGCAGCAACCTCCACAGCAGAAACGGCAACAGGCAAGGTGATTTCAAATTCCGCTCCACCGCCATCATGGTTGCGGACGCGAAGCTGGCCGCCAAAATCCTTGATGATGTTATAGGATATGGAAAGTCCAAGCCCCAAACCGCGCCCCACCCCCTTCGTCGTGAAGAACGGGTCGAAGATACGCTCAGAGATTGCCGGCGGAACACCCGGTCCATGGTCACGGATGAAGATCGATACCGTTGAACCGTTCAGCCGGGCTTGCAATGCGATCTTGCGATCCTTTCTTCCCTCGACCGCATCTGCGGCATTGGAGATGATATTGACGAGAACCTGCTGCAAGCGCACCGGACCTGCCTTTACCGCAAGCGGGATGTCGCCGAGATCGATGTCTAGCACGGCATCCGCAGCCTTCAAACGCGCACCAACGATTTCAAGCGTATCGCGAAGAACAGCATCCAGGGCGACTGCTGTGGTTTTTTCGTTGGGTTTGCGCGCAAAGTTACGCAGATGCCGACTGATCGATGCCATGCGATCAATCAGTCCCGAAATACGTTTGAGGTTTTCAGTCACCTCGCCCACCCTGCCCCGTTCAACGAGAAGTGCCGCGCTTTCCGCGTAGTTCTTGGCGGCAGCAAGCGGCTGATTGATCTCATGCGACAGGGCGGCTGACATCTGGCCAAGGGCAGCAAGCTTGCCAGCCTGAACAAGATCATTCTGCATCTTTCGGAGCTGCTTCTCGGTCTGACGACGCTCGGCAACCTCGTGTTCAATCTCGCGATTGACGCGAGCAAGATCGGCAGTGCGCTCCTCAACCCGGCGCTCAAGCTCGGCCTGGGCTTCTGCCTGGTGAACAAGCCGCTCTCGTAGACGCCGACGTCTCTGCAACATGGCTGCAAGCAGCGCTACTGCAAGGCAAAGGCAGAGAATGACGGCAATCATCGTTGTCTGAACCTGCGTGCGCAAAGAGCCCGTGTCGATCAGCACATTTACGGTCCAGCCTGCATCCGCCATCGCCTGCGACAAAACCAGGTATTCTCTCTCGCCATCGTTTTGACGAATGGTCAAAAGCTGGTGTTCGCCAAAGCTGCCGGTCCGCAACGGCAACTCTCTCAACTCGGCATCGGCGTAGCGACGCGACGTTGTGGTGCGTGCCAAACGTTCCGGCGTGAGGGGCATCAAGCTGGAATAGAGCCATTGCGGCGTACCGGTCATGAAGATGATGCCTTCAGGATCGGACACGAGAATACGATTTTCGCCATCACCGAAGGATGCTTCGATACCCTCGATATCCACCTTGAAGACGATAACACCTTTGATGTCCTCATCGAACAGAATGGGAGCCGAAAAATAATATCCGCGCTTGTTGGAGGTTGTGCCGAGCGCAAAGAAGCGGGACTGCAAACCCTTGGCCGCATCCTGAAAATAGGGGCGGTAGCTGAAGTTCTGTCCGACAAAGCTCGCCGGGCCATCATAGTTGCTGGCGGCAATCGTCTCGCCGTCGAGCGTCATGATGTAGATGTCGGAGGATTCCAGCAGGGTGTTGATGGACTTTAGGTAGACATTCGCGCGCTGACGCAATGCCTGATCCTGAGGATGGGCGACGAGTTCTTCGATATCATCGTGATCGGCAATGAGCGCCGGCAAGGGCTCGTAGCGACTGAGAAGCCCACCGAGGGCGGACACAGCAAGTCTGAGGGTGGTGCGGCCCTGATCGGCCACTTCGCCGAAGTAACGTTCGGCGATCATGTCGCTGCCTTTGGTGACGGCGCCATAACCGAAACCAAGACAAACAAGCACCACCAGTATCCAGCGGTATCTCAACGGCTGCCACCCTCCCAATTCGGACTTTACGCCCTACCTCCAAAACGGATTTTAGGAGGTGTGCGGGACTTTTCCAAGGGAGTGGCCTGAGCCAAAAACAAAAACCGGCCACAAGGACCGGTTTTCAAAGAATTGCAGAAGCTGAAAAGCTTATGCGCTTTCCTTTGGCGTCAGAACCTGACGGCCACGGTACATACCGGTCTTCAGATCGATATGGTGCGGGCGACGCAGTTCGCCGGAATTCTTGTCCTCAACGTAGGTCGCAGCCGTGAGGCCATCAGCCGAACGGCGCATACCGCGCTTGGACGGGCTTGTTTTTCTTTTTGGTACTGCCATTTTTGTTACTCCACTTTAGCGGCGAAACAACGGAACCGGCCAGAACCAAAGGCCGAATGTCGGGTGTCTCGATATCGGAAATTTGGCGCGCTTATACATGCCAAAACGGGGTTTGACCAGCCCTAACGCACATTTTTTCAGATTCAGCAGAATCCGAAGCGCGGCCAAAGAAGTGCACCGCAAATCACGTGTCATGCTTTATCGAAGACGATGAGCTCTTTGAAGTGGTTCATATCCCGAAATTCACAGAAAGCAGGTGGTTGCAGCTCGATCACAGGAACGCTATCGCGCAGTTTTTCGACTTCCTCATCCATCATCGCCTGCCAGCGGGGCAGACAGACGGGATCGAACCAGCGCACGACGTAGGCGAGCGTGAGGTGGAATTCGTATTTGTCGTGATCCGGATGGCGATATCCAAAGGCTTTGGCAAACGTATTACGCCAAAGCGCCAAGGCCCGGTCATCCTCTGCAGTTTTTCCCTTCAACACAAGGCCGGTCGGTCGCAAACCGGTGATCTGCATTGCGAAGTCGGGAAGCGCCGAAAACACGGAGAGGCGCTCGAGATAATACTCCGTCATGGCGTCGATCGAGGCCGTCAGCGGCATTTCTTTTGGCCAGTAGGGCCACATGCGCCTGTACTCGATGATCCCCTGGAACACCGTCATATGAAAGCTGGAGACCGGTGTGAAAGCCAGATTACCGGCTTCCGGCATATCCAGGAAACGTTGCCGGGTCGCGACTACGGCGCTTTGTGACGCCGAACCCTGCACAAGATGGCAAACGATGGTGTTGCCGGGTTCCGGCAAAAACTCGCCTTCGGCGTTGAACCGGGTGCCCGTATGTCGGGGCGGAGCGTCATGACGGGCAGTCGAAAGACGTTCGAGTTCCCTGGAAACGAATCGCGCGTGCATGAAGCCCCCCAATATGGGAATCTCCGTAACTTCGCCGTACGACAGTTCGATGACAGTAAAAACGCGGTTTGTGGGTAGTTAGAACTTGGCGCGCTATACGCGCCAAGTGAGCTGGAACCCCCTTCTGACCTTAGTGTGCCTCGTCCCAGTTGCTGGCGGCTCGCGCATCCACCTTGAGCGGAACCTTCATGGAGATAGCCGGCATGGCGGCATTTTCCATCGTATGAGTAACCGCCTTCAATGTCGCCTCGACGGCCTGATCTTCGACTTCGAATATCAGTTCGTCATGCACCTGAAGCAACATCCGCGCCTGCTCGGCGAGACCAGCCTCGACTAGCGCACCATCCATGCGGACCATCGCCCGACGAATAATGTCGGCCGCAGATCCCTGAATAGGCGCATTGATCGCGGCGCGTTCGTTGAACGCCTTCACCGATGGGTTGGAGGAACGGATTTCAGGGTAATAGGCACGGCGTCCAAAAATCGTTTCAACATAACCGTTGTCACGCGCGAAAGCCTTGGTCTGCTCCATGTAATCGCGAATGCCGGGAAACCGCTCGAAATACTTCTTGATGTATTCTCCAGCTTCGGAGCGAGCAATGCTGAGCTGGTTTGCCAGACCGAATGCGGAGATACCGTAGATGATGCCAAAGTTGATGGCCTTGGCGCGGCGCCGCACTTCAGACGGCATATCCTCTACCGGCACACCAAACATTTCCGACGCCGTCATCGCATGGATATCGATGCCGTTTTCAAAGGCGCTACGGAGCTGGGGAATATCCGCAACGTGCGCCAGGACACGCAGTTCGATCTGGCTATAGTCGGCCGACAGCAGCTTGTGCCCAGGCGTGGAGATGAACGCCGTACGGATCTTGCGCCCTTCCGCGGTGCGGACAGGAATGTTCTGCAGGTTCGGCTCGGACGAGGAGAGGCGTCCGGTGGTGGTGGAAGCGAGCGCGTAGGATGTATGCACACGCCTGGTGTCTTGATGGATGTATCCGGGCAGTGCATCCGTGTAGGTCGACTTCAGCTTGGTGAGCTGACGCCAGTCCACAATCTTGCGCGGCAATTCCACGCCCTCTGCGGCGAGATCCTCCAGAACCTGTGCCGATGTCGACCACTGGCCAGTCTTGGTCTTGGAGCCGCCGGGCAATCCCATCTTCCCGAAAAGGATATCGCCGAGCTGTTTGGGCGAGCCCACGTTGAAACGCTCACCTGCCAGCTCGTAGATTTCCTCTTCAAAGGCGGCGGCCTTCTGGGCTAGCTCTCCGGACAGGCGCGACAAAATCTGCCGATCAACGGTGATGCCACGCTCTTCCATATGGGCAAGAACCGGCACAAGGGGGCGCTCCAGCCGCTCATAAACCTTGGTCAAACCTTCGGCAACGAGACGTGGTTTCAGGACCATCCAGAGCCGCAGCGTAACGTCGGCATCTTCCGCCGCATAGGTGGTGGCCTTGCTGATGTCGACGAAATCGAAGGTCACGCCGGACTTGCCGGAACCCGCGACATCCTTGTAGGCGATGGGTGTATGTCCGAGCCAGCGCTCAGAGAGCGAATCCATACCATGCGTCGCCTTCCCGGCTTCGAGCACGTAGGAGATCAGCATGGTATCATCGAAGCTCTGCATGACGACGCCATGACGCTTCATCAGCAGGTAATCGTATTTCAGGTTCTGCGCGATCTTCAGAACCGACGGATCTTCCAGCAAAGATTTGAGGCGATCCATCGCCTCGGCGGCGGGGATTTGACCTTCGACAAGCTTGATGCCGTCGCTGAAAAGATCGCCACCTGAACCAGTCTTGTGCGTCAGCGGAACGTAAGCGGCGCGAATATCTGTCCCCGATGCGTCTTTTCCATTATCGGCAATGGCCAGAGAAAAGCCGACCAGCTCCGCCTGCATGGGATCAAGCGACGTTGTTTCCGTGTCGAAAGCGACGATGCCCGCCTCACGGGCAGCAGCGATCCAGCGATCGAGCTCACGAATGTCGCGGATCGTGGTATACGCTTCCGTATTGATCTTGGCGGTGGCAAATACAGTTCTGCGCGCTTCGGCAAGCTCGGCAGGTGCGCTGCCTTCGGCCGTCACTTTTTTCGCCGGCATAGACGGCGACGACGGTTGCGCCTCAACCTCCACCCCGGCCTCTGCCGGAGCGGGGTTATCGAGGTCAGGACCGTGCGCTTCATCGCCCCGCTGCACGGCGACATCGGCAGCGTCCACGGAGGAAGCATCGGTATCGGTCGCTTCGGCGACGCGACGCGTCAAGGTGGTGAATTCCATCGCCTTCAGGAAGGCAATCAGCTTGGGGCCATTCTGAGGCTCGAGTACAAGCTGTTCCAGGGATTGATCGAGTGGCACATCGGTTCTGAGCGCCACCAACTGCCTGGAAATACGGGCGAGGTCGGCATTAGCGATAATGTTTTCCCGACGCTTTTGTTGCTTGATTTCTCCAGCCCGCGACAAAAGCGTGTCCAGGTCTCCATATTCCTCGAGAAGCTGAGCTGCCGTTTTCGGGCCAATGCCGGGGATGCCTGGCACGTTGTCGGTGGAATCGCCCGTCATCGCCTGCAGGTCGATCATCTTCTCGGGCGGTACGCCCCATTTCTCAACGACATCCGGAATGCCGATCTGCTTGTCCTTCATCGCGTCGTACATATGCACGTTCGCGGTCACGAGCTGCATCAGATCCTTGTCGGATGAAATGATGGTGACGTCGGCGCCGATGGCCTCGGCCTGGCGGGCATAGGTGGCAATGATGTCGTCAGCCTCAAAGCCCTCGGTCTCAATGCAGGGAAGATTGAAGGCACGTGTGGCTTCGCGGATCAGACCAAACTGCGGCACAAGATCTTCAGGTGGCGCGGAGCGGTTCGCCTTGTACTGATCGTAAAGTTCGTTGCGGAATGTCTTCGACGAGTAGTCGAAAATGACCGCGAAGTGTGTCGGGGTGACGCCAACATCCGTGTTTCGCGCATCCTTCAGGAGCTTCCACAACATGTTGCAGAAACCGGAGACGGCATTGACTGGCAACCCGTCCGACTTGCGGTTCAAGGGCGGGATGGCATGGAACGCCCGGAAGATGAATCCGGAGCCGTCAACGAGGAAGAGATGATCGCCTTTTTTCATGGGTAGCATGGATAGCGCGGGGTCGTTTTGGCGTCCACAGAAACTTCTTAAAACGCACTGCTAAGCACGTAACGCGAGAATGTTGAACCCGGCCAAAAATTCACCCGAACGTTACCGATTTGTAATCCGAATTCCCTTGAAAAGCCGCATTTGCAGACACATTTCTTAGAGGACGGCGCCTGATCACGCCGTAGTCTGATTGCAGGCTCGTCCCCCGCCGCGTCAGACCGGACAAAGGCCTTTCCCCCTCTCCGGGCCTTTGTCCTCCAATATGACCGCCATGGCCGACCCCTCCCGGCCATGGCGGTTTTATTTTGGGCATCAGGGACGTGCCACAGCAACATTCCGTGCTATATATATCATGCTATCGAATCCTCGCGACCCCTGTCGCAATTGCTCGCATGGATGCATGAATGGAATTTTCCCGAGACGAATCGGTGATCTACCTCGCCGCCAAAATGGCGCGCGAATTCACCATGGTGCTGCAAAAACGGGCTTCCGCGCTCGGCTTTTCCCCTGGGCAGTTTCCTATCCTTGTAGAGCTTTGGCATGAAGAAGGCCTCACCCAACGTCAATTGCTGGACAGGATCGACATCGAACAGGCGACGCTCGCCAATACGCTGTCGCGTATGGAACGTGACGGCCTGATTGTGCGCAAACCGCACCCAACCGACCGCCGGGCACAAATCATCGAACTGACACCACGCGGAAAGGAACTCGAAGCAAACGCTATTGCCGCATCCAAGGGAACGGAGGACGCACTGCTGAAGGACTTCCGGCAGTTCGAGCGGCAGCTTCTGGTGGAATATATGCGCCGGGCCATCGATTGCGCCAAAACTGCCCGTTAGGAGCTTCGGCAAATTGGTCGCCTCTGCGCTCACCGTTTTTCCACGCTGATCTGATTTTTAGAAAACCGCGTTACACTTTTCAATCCAATGTTCTATCGTGCCGCAGGCCGAAGCCCTGGCGATTCACGAGGGCTTTCCTTCTCGTTTCCTGCGAATGGTGATGCCGTTGTCTCGCATCGTCGCCGGAACCATGACAGACATGACAGGATCAGCGATGACAGACGTTTCTCCAATTCTTTCCACTGTTGATGACAACCTCCCCTCCAGCCTGGAGCGGCTCTTTGAGCTTGTTCGCATTCCGTCGATCTCGACTGACCCGGCTTACAAGCAGGAATGCCGCAAGGCAGCGGAGTGGCTGACCAAAACGCTTTCTGCACTCGGTTTTGAGGCATCCGTCCGCGACACGGCCGGTCACCCTATGGTCGTCGCGCATCACGATGCAGCAACGAAAGATGCACCGCACGTGCTCTTTTATGGTCACTACGACGTGCAGCCTGTCGATCCGCTCAATCTCTGGGAAAATGATCCGTTTGATCCCGCCATCAAGGAGATCGGTGAAGGGCGTCAGGTCATCACGGGCCGTGGAACGGCCGATGACAAGGGTCAGCTTATGACCTTCGTGGAAGCCTGCCGCGCCTATAAAGAGGTCAATGGTGGCCTACCGGTCAGAGTGACCATTCTGTTCGAAGGTGAGGAAGAATCCGGTTCACCGTCGCTGAAACCCTTTCTGGAAGCCAATGCTGCTGAACTGAAGGCGGAATATGCCCTGGTGTGTGACACCGGCATGTGGGACCGCGACACACCGGCAATTGCGGCAGCCCTTCGTGGTCTGGTTGGCGAGGAAGTCGTGATCACGGCAGCGGATCGCGATCTGCATTCAGGTCTTTTCGGTGGCGCTGCGGCAAACCCGATCCACATCCTTACCGACATTCTCTCGGGCCTGCACGACGAGACCGGGCGTGTCACGCTTGAAGGCTTTTACAATGGCGTCGAAGAGACGCCGGCGAACATCAAGGCTTCCTGGGAAACGCTTGGCCGTACGGCGGAAGATTTTCTCGGCGAGGTTGGCCTTTCAGTCCCTTCCGGTGAAAAGGGCCGTTCCGTGCTGGAACAGACCTGGGCGCGGCCGACAGCGGAAGTCAACGGCATCATCGGCGGTTACACCGGCGACGGCTTCAAGACCGTGATCGCCGCGAAAGCATCAGCCAAGATTTCCTTCCGTCTTGTCGGGCATCAGGACCCCGCCGCCATCCGTGAGAGCTTCCGCGCTTATGTGCGCTCGAAAATCCCAGCCGATTGTTCCGTTGAATTCCATGAGCATGGCGCGTCGCCTGCTATCCAGCTGTCCTATGATTCACCGGTTCTGACCAAGGCGAAGAACGCGCTTTCTGACGAATGGCCGAAGCCCGCCGTGGTTATCGGCATGGGCGGCTCGATCCCGATCGTAGGCGATTTCCAGAAGATGCTCGGTATGGATTCCCTGCTGGTCGGCTTCGGTCTGACGGATGATCGCATTCACTCCCCGAACGAGAAGTACGACCTGCAGTCCTATCACAAGGGCATTCGCTCCTGGGTTCGAATTCTGGATGCTCTCGCAGCGAAATGAGCTTGTTGGAAACTGGTCGCGATCACGCGGCCAGTTTCCGGACATCCAGTCCAAGGCTGCTAGTGCCTATGCCAGAAAAACAAAAAGGCCGGGCAAGCCCGACCTTTCCACCCGTTTCTACGTCAGTGCCAGTACATCCGTGGTCAAAGCGTTTGAAACGTCTGATGCTTCAGAGCGCGCCGACTATTGGTCGGCTGCATCTTCAAGGTCAGGATCGACTGCTTCGGTTAATCTTTGGTTAACACGATAACAGCGTCACTTTTCAGCGACCGCCTGACAGGTCTGAAGCACTGTTGAACCGTATATCGTATCGGAACATGGCTTTTACAAGGCCGAACGCTCTGAAAAGAATTCTCCAAAAGAAAAAAGGCCGGACGTGACGTCCGGCCTTCTTATTCCAGGCGTGACCATGAAGGTCACAACGCCTTATTAGGCAGCTACGAGGTTGCCTGCAGACATCTTGCCCGAGCGGCGGTCCTGCATCAGTTCGTAGGACAGCTTCTGACCGTCGTTGAGAGCGGTCAAACCAGCGCGCTCAACTGCAGAGATGTGAACGAATACGTCCTGCGAACCATCATCAGGCTGAATGAAGCCGTAGCCCTTGGTTGCGTT
The DNA here is from genome assembly GCA_025559845.1 of Agrobacterium tumefaciens. Classification (NCBI taxonomy): domain Bacteria; kingdom Pseudomonadati; phylum Pseudomonadota; class Alphaproteobacteria; order Hyphomicrobiales; family Rhizobiaceae; genus Agrobacterium; species Agrobacterium tumefaciens. The sequence continues at coordinate 3,130,005 of CP048469.1, read as the reverse complement.
GAACCACTTTACCGTACCAGTCGCCATAACGATTTCCTTCCGTTGGCAAATTGCATTTGCACTGCAAGCAGTGCGGGTCTTGTGTCGAATTTGAAGGAAAGAAAGATCGTCGTGTGCGCCGCGAAGCGCCGAAGCTCTGGTCGTCAAACAAATTTCGATGTCGGAACACCTAGGTGGAGAGACCCAAAAAGTCAAGTTTCTTTGAAAATGACGTGATCTACGGTCAATCCATTCGTGTCATCTGGAAAAATTTCAGAAGCCAGAAATGCAAAAACCCGGCGCGGGAGGAGGTGCGCCGGGTTCTTGAAACTGACTGACAATTGGGAGGAGGAGTATTGTCAGTCCAATCGGGCGACGCTGGGAGGAGGAGTGCGTCGCTTCGATGATTGAAAGATACAACATTCGAGCCCAAAAAACAGACATTCTATCGCAGCGCAGCATTGCATTTTTTGCATGGCTTTCTTCGGACGTCTTGCGGCTTACATGCTTCCAGCCTAATAAATAGCCATGACCATTGAATCCGTCCGCGCCTTTTTCGCCGAAAAATCTCCTGACGTCACCGTCATCGAAACGGAAGCAAGTTCAGCAACCGTTGCGCTCGCGGCTGAAGCGCATGGTGTCGATCCCGATCAGATCGCCAAAACCATCTGCCTGAAGGCAGGAGACACCATTTTTCTCGTCGTGGCTGCCGGTACCAAACGGCTCGACAATCGCAAGTTTCGAGACCGGTTTGGCGCAAAGCCCCGAATGCTTGGCGCGGAAGATGTTGTGTCTGTCACAAGCCATCCCGTTGGTGGCGTCTGCCCTTTCGGTCTGCCGGAACCCATTCCAGTGTTTTGCGATGTCTCGCTGAGAAGCTACAACGAAGTGGTTCCTGCCGCCGGCGCGACCAATGCAGCCGTCAAAATTTCTCCGCACGCCATGGCCGAACTGACAGAAGCGGAATGGATCGACGTCTGCCAATGACGTCGAAGTGATCCTTTCTTCTCCTAACGCCGCCTTAAATTGCCGCATTTACGCTCTTCATCCCGGATTAAGGATAGTGCGCGCATAAATACTGCAATCGGCGGACATGCGTGCGATCACGCAATCAGAATGGAGCGATATCGGCTGGATGGCAGGTAAAGGCAAATCACGCGAGCGGGTAGAACCTTCCTTCGGGGATTTTCACGATTCCGGCGATGACCTGCGCCTTGACGCAAGCGACCGTATCAGCGGCGGGCGAAAGCAGGCAGCGAAAGCTGCGAAAGACGACGACCTTCCTCCGCCGAAATCGCCAAAAGGCCAGACGCTCCAAAAGCGTCAGAAACAAAAACGCGTGGAGACACGCGGCATCACCGGTATGTTCCGCTCACTTGTTTACTGGTGCATCGTGCTGGGCATATGGGGCGGGATCGGTGTTGCGGGACTTGTTCTTTATTATGGCGCCCGCATGCCCAGTGCTGCAAGCTGGTCCATCCCTGAGCGCCCGCCGAATGTGAAGATCGTTTCTGTCAACGGGACGGTTCTTGCCAATCGCGGGACGACCGGCGGCGAGGCTTTGGCGCTTGAGGATATGTCGCCCTACATTCCGCAAGCGGTCATGGCGATCGAAGACAGGCGTTTTTACTCGCATTTTGGGGTTGATCCGCTCGGCCTCGGCCGCGCCATCGTCACCAACGTATTGACGGGACGCACCGTCCAGGGCGGTTCGACCCTTACCCAGCAGCTTGCCAAGAACCTGTTCCTGTCTCCCGACCGGACATTGGAACGCAAGGTGCAGGAAGTGCTTCTGGCGTTCTGGCTGGAGCACAAATACACCAAGGACCAGATTCTCGCGATGTATCTCAATCGCGTCTATTTCGGTTCCAATGCCTATGGTGTCGAAGCGGCCTCCAGACGGTATTTCAACAAGTCGGCGCGTGACGTCAATCTGGGTGAAGCAGCCCTGCTGGCCGGCCTCCTCAAGGCACCCTCGCGCCTCTCCCCTGCCCGTGACCCGCAGGCTGCTGAAGAACGCGCCCAGGTCGTGCTTCAATCCATGCGTGATGTCGGATTCATCACCGACAGCGAAATCAAGACGGCGATGTCACAGCCCCCAACCAAAGCGAAACGCTTCTGGTCCGGTGCAGAACATTATGCTGCCGACATGGTTCTCGATGAAGTCCGCATGCTGATCGGCGACGTGAAGCAGGACATCGTTGTCGATGCCAGCATCGATCCAGACCTGGAACGCGACGCCGAAAAGTCCCTGACGCACATTCTTCAGGGGGACGGTAAAAAGCAGGCTGCGTCCCAGGCAGCTCTGGTTTCCATCGATGGAACCGGAGCCATCCGCGCAGTGGTCGGCGGGGCCGATTACGCCGAAAGCCAGTTTAACCGTGCTGCGAAGGCGAAACGGCAGCCTGGCTCAGCCTTCAAACCCTTCGTTTATGTAGCGGCGCTCGAATCCGGGCTGACACCCTACTCCATCCGCAACGATGCGCCGGTCAAGATCGGCAACTGGACACCGGAAAACTACGAAAAGAAATACCGCGGTGAAGTGACACTGGCGACAGCGCTTGCCAATTCGCTGAACACCATCGCGGCCCAACTGGTGATGGAAGTCGGCCCCGATCGTGTGACGCAGGTTGCGCATCGTATGGGTATCGAATCCGATTTGCAGAGCAATGCATCGATTGCACTCGGAACCTCCGAAGTATCACTTCTGGAGCTGACTGCGTCTTACGCACCGTTCATGAACGGCGGCTACAAGGCCACGCCGCATATCGTCAAACGTATTACCGATGCCGACGGCAAGGTGCTTTACGAAAACAAATACGACAATCCGCCGCGCGTGCTGAACGAAGACATTGCCGCGACGATGAACGGCATGCTGAGCCGCGTTATCACCGAGGGAACGGGAAAAGCGGCGCGGCTGCAGGGATGGCAGGCCGCCGGAAAGTCGGGAACGACCCAGTCTTTCCGTGATGCGCTGTTCGTCGGCTATACCAGCAATCTGACAACCGGTGTCTGGTTCGGCAACGATGATGGCACCTCCATGAAGAAGGTGACGGGTGGCGGGCTGCCCGCAAGAGCCTGGAAAGACTTCATGACGGCTGCACATTCCGGCCTGTCTCCATCACCACTTTTCGGCCTCGGCACAACCGGCGTTCCTCCCCTAGGCGAGATGCAGCAGCCACCGTCGGAAAATGCGCCATCATCGATTGGCGACATCATTTCCAACGCGCTTGGTGGAGGCTCGTCGAATACCGACGCCTATCCAGCCGCCCCGGTTGCGCTTGACCGACCTCAGACAGACGCGCCCATGCCGCCATCCAATATTCCGGGGCAACGAATGGAGCCGGACTATGCCAATGGCGGTCCCGTTCCGCCTGCCGATATTGGTGGTCAGGAGCCAGCAAGAAACGGCGCGAAACAGACCACACTCCTCGACATTCTGATGGGCAATTGAGCGCCCACAGGATGATAGACAGCCGGCTGACAGTTTCTCTCTGTATCAATCGCTGAAAAGTCCGCGCCTCCTTAGCGGCAGGAAGTCTCCAGCATAGTTCCGATTGCTCTAAAGCAGGTTGGCGCCGACGTTAACCGTAGATCGGCATTTGCGCATTTGCGGAGATATTTCGGGATGACTTTTTACAGTAAATGAATTATTAATGCCGCCATATAAATCAGTTTTTTCATTTCAAAAATTTCTTTTTAGGACTTTGTTATGCTGGGTATCAAAGGGTCTCCACGCGCCGCGTTCCAGAGCGCGGCTTCACAATCGGCAATCGCTTTTGAAGAGCCGGACGTAGAACTTTCTCAAGACCAATCAACATTTTCCGCCTTGGCGCGCGGTCAATTCGCAACCAAACGCGCGATCGATATTGCCGGCGCATCGATTGCATTGATGGCACTTGCGCCGGTGCTTTTAACGGTCGCCGCTCTGGTCAAGATCGATAGCAAAGGACCCGTCCTGTTTTCCCAGATACGCTGGGGCATGAACGGTCGCCGGATACGCGTCTACAAATTCCGTTCGATGAGGACGGACTTGTGCGACGCGAGTGGCGTGGCACAGACGGTAAAAGACGACCCCCGCGTGACCCGCATCGGCGCTATTCTCCGACGGTCGAATATCGATGAACTGCCGCAACTGCTGAATGTTCTGAAGGGTGACATGTCGCTCGTAGGACCTCGTTGCCATGCAATCGGCATGCTTGCGGCCGGCCGTCTCTATGAGGATCTCGTTCCCCATTACCATCTGCGTCACAGGATGCGCCCCGGCATCACCGGGCTTGCCCAGATGCGGGGACTGCGGGGACCGACCGACCGCAGTGACAAGGCGCGGGCACGCATTGTCTCCGACCTTTATTACATCGATAATTTTTCCGTCTGGCTGGATATCAAGATCATGATCGGCACAGTCATATCCGAACTGCGCGGCGGCAAGGGTTTCTAAGTCCAGGCTATTTCATGCGCAAACAACAAAAAAGCCCGGATCACTCCGGGCTTTTCTGATTGGAATACCATACACTCAATTGGTTGGCGCAGGGGCCGCCGCCGGATCGGGCAGCGGTGCAGGATTTGCAGAAAGCGTCCGCAGGTAAGCGATCAGATCCGCACGTTCCGTTTCCTTCTTCACACCAGCAAAGCCCATGGCCGTGCCAGCAACGAACTTTTTCGGGCCTTCGAGGAAGTGGCTCAGATGGTCGTAGTCCCAATGAACCGAACCACCCTTCGAGAAATCCTTCATGGCTGCGGAGTAACTGAAACCTTCATGAGAGGCGATCGGCCTGTTGACGATATCGAAGAGATTGGGGCCGACCTTGTTTGCTCCACCACTCTCTCCGGTATGACAGGCCGTACACTTCTTGAAGACCGTCTCACCCTTGGCCGCGTCCGCATTGGCAAGCAACTGGGCGATCGGCGTTGCCGCAGCGGCCGCTCCTGCCTCACCGCCACTCGTTTCCGCGACGATGGCAAAACCTTCCTTCTCCGGCACCGGTGCATGGAAGATGCCCTCGGATGCGATCGACACCGACATGAGGACGAAAACGGTGCCTAATAACGCACCAACGCCCATGTTTACGTATGAATTCATCTATATGCGCTCCCTCGCATCCACTCGATATAAGCCGGGTATCTTGAAATTGCTTGAAAGCTATGGCTTTTGCACAGCCTGCGCAACTTGAATAATGCTCCCCACACCGTGACGTTTTGACACTTTTCGGGCGGGATTTGAAGGTGTCGGATGAAGAATAGAGATTTCGAAAAGGCAGTGGTGCTCATACCTGCCCGTATGGCCTCCACACGTCTGCCTGGTAAACCTCTGGCCGATATCGGCGGCAAGCCGATGATCGTGCAGGTTGCCTTGCGTGCACGCGAAGCCGGTGCAGAGAAAATCGTGGTTGCCGTTGATGACAACGACGTGTTCGCCGCCGTTCAAAATGCCGGCTTTGAAGTGATGATGACACGGGATGACCACCAGTCTGGATCGGATCGTATTTTCGAAGCGCTCCAGAAGGCCGATCCTTATGGCAAGGCCGAATACGTCATCAACATTCAGGGCGATTTGCCAACCATCGAGGCGGAAACCATTCACGCCTCGCTGCGGCCGATGGAAAACCCGTCGGTGGATATCGCCACGCTGACGGTGGAAATCACCGACGAGGAAGAAAAAATCAATCCGAACGTGGTCAAGGTCGTGGGCAGCCCGCTGTCCGAAACCCGGCTGCGCGCATTGTATTTTACCCGTGCGACCGCACCCTATGGTGAAGGACCGCTTTATCATCATATAGGGCTCTACACCTATCGCCGGGCGGCGCTCGAAAAATTCGTGCGCCTTTCCCCTTCGCCACTGGAGAAGCGCGAAAAGCTGGAGCAGCTTCGCGCTCTGGAAGCGGGCATGCGGATCGATGCTGAGATCGTGCGCTCGGTACCACTGGGTGTCGACACGCCGGCTGATCTTGAGAAAGCCCGCCATATCCTTGCAGGCAGAACCCACTGAGGGGACATTCTATGACAACGAGCACAAAAAGTATTGCCTTCCAGGGAGACTACGGCGCCAATTCGGACATGGCGTGCCGCGACATGTTTCCGGATATGGACCCGCTTCCCTGCGCGACCTTCGAAGACGCATTCAACGCCATCGAAAATGGCGATGCGGATCTGGGAATGATCCCGATCGAAAACACGCTGGCTGGCCGGGTAGCCGACATCCATCATCTTTTGCCGGAATCCCGTCTCCACATCATCGGCGAATATTTCATGCCGATCCGCTTCCAGCTCATGGTTTTGCCGGGTGTGCAGAGAAGTGAAATCCGCACCGTCCACAGCCATATCCATGCGCTTGGTCAATGCCGCAAGATCATTCGTTCAAACGGATGGAAAGCCATTGTCGCCGGCGATACGGCAGGCGCCGCCAAGCTCGTCTCAGAGCAGGGCGATCGCAGCATGGCAGCACTTGCACCGCGTCTCGCCGCAGATCTCTACGGTCTCGATATCGTTGCAGAAAATGTCGAGGATTCGGAAAACAACGTCACACGTTTCGTTATTCTGTCCCGCGACGAAAAATGGGTCAAACGTACGTCACCGGATGAAGTCATTGTCACGACGTTTGTTTTCAACGTTCGCAACATTCCGGCCGCGCTTTACAAGGCCATGGGCGGGTTTGCCACCAACGGCATCAACATGACGAAGCTCGAAAGCTACCAGATTGGCGGAAAGTTCGTGGCGACGCAGTTCTATGCCGATATCGAGGGCCATCCGGATGATGAAGCCGTTCGTCGCGCGCTGGACGAATTGCGCTTCTTCTCAGAGAAGGTCCGCATCCTCGGCGTCTACAAAGGCCACGCAATGCGTGACAAGCTGAACCAGAGCTAAGAAAATTACGGACGCTGCGCGCCTAGTCGACACGCAGCGTCCAAGACCACGTCAAAGGGTTATTTGGACCATTCCACCCAGTCGCGCATCAGACGGTGCGCAATGGCACCGCCGTGCGGGCCAGATATGCCCTCACCCGGCGTTGCTTCCAGCATTGCTGCAACCTCCTGCCGGGTGAACCAGCGGCAGTCTTCCAGTTCGATTTCATCGCGAGAGATTTCGAACGACAGCGCCTCGGCATAGCAACCGATCATCAGCGAATGGGGCATCGGCCATGGTTGTGAGGCGTGGTAGCGCACACGACCGATTGCGACGCCGGATTCCTCATGCGTTTCACGACGAACAGCCGATTCGATTGTTTCACCCGGCTCCACAAACCCGGCAAGGCACGAATACATGCCTGGCGAAAAATGCGCGCCACGTCCCAGCAGGCAAAGGTCGCGCTCCACATCAATCGTCAACATGATGACGACGGGATCGGTCCGCGGAAAAATCATGTTGTTGCAGGCGGGGCAGACGCGCTTGTAGCCGCCAATACGCAGCTCCATTTCCGTGCCGCAACGACCGCAAAAGCGGTTTTGGGCGTTCCAGTGCGTCAGGCTGACGGCCTGAGCAACCTCGCCCAGCAATTCCTCGTCGAGCAGGTGGTCACGGTAGAGCGTGCGCGCATCGGCAAGTTTGTGATGGCTGGCCAGCCGATCTTCCGTGACACCAACCGGAACAGCAATTCTCGGCTCACCGGTCTCGCGGTACCCCAGCAAAACTGCGTTATCGAAGTCCGGCTGCAACTCGGCCAGTTCGTACGCGGAAAACAGCGGATCGATCACCTGCTCGTCGTGCTTCAGCACAAGACGGCCACCAGCTAGGGCGAAAATATGCGTGCCGTCGATCTTCAGCGCATCGGCAACACAGTTTTCGGTTCTCTTTTCAGCGAAACGATCAAGCGCGTTTTGGGAAAATGCAGTCAGTGCGCTTGCTTCGGGATGGGGGGCAGTGGTTTCAAAAATCGTCATTGAGATCATTAGAGAGCGCCGGAGATTTTTTGCATGAAAGATTTCTTTTCCTCTGCGGGGTACGGCACCGCGGTACCATGCCCCCATATGGGCCCTGGCCAGCAGGTGTCACCTTCATTACGGGCAATGATATGGACGTGCAGTTGGCGAACGATATTTCCCAAAGCGCCGACATTGATCTTGGTGGCCTGGGTAACATCCTTCAAAGCATTGGCAACCAGATTGGTTTCGAAGGTCAGCATCGCCTGATCGAGCGGCGTCAATTCAAAGAGCTCGCTCACATCGTTTCGTTGCGGCACCAGTACCAGCCAAGGCCAGCGGCTGTCGTTCTGCAAGCGCAGTTCGCACAGGCCGAGCCGGGTCACAAGCTCGCTGTCCCGCGCCAATCTTTCGTCCAGGCGGAATGTCTCCAAGGCGTCCTCCATGTTTGTTTTCACTGTGATAGCAGTTTTTTGAATGCTTGGCTTGCATTTGCTTTCGATATTGCCGATATGTGGCGCCGGGAGGTTGGTGGTGGACGAGCCACTCGCCAACCGGGTCAGGTCCGGAAGGAAGCAGCCCTAACGAGCCCGGCACGGGTCGCCGTGCCAGCCTCCCACCTTTTTATTTGCAAAATGATGTGCTCAGCTTTCGCCGGGCCAGTTCCGCGCCCCAAGACAAACTGGCAAAACAAACTGGCGAGGCAATGAGCGACACCGTATCCACCACCCCAAGCACTTCCCAAAACGGAGCTGGATACCGGGTACTGGCGCGCAAATACCGCCCGAAAGATTTTTCCGACCTGATGGTCGGCCAGGAGCCGATGGTCCGGACGCTGACAAACGCGTTCGAAACCGGCCGCATTGCCCAGGCCTATATGCTGACCGGTGTTCGCGGTGTGGGGAAGACAACAACAGCACGCATTCTCGCCCGTGCCTTGAACTACAAGACGCCCGAGATCGACAAACCGACCATTGATCTGCGCATTCCCGGTGAACATTGCCAGGCGATCATGGAAGGCCGCCATGTCGATGTCATCGAAATGGACGCCGCCTCTCACACCGGTATCGACGATATCCGCGAGATCATCGAACAGGTTCGGTACCGCCCTGTTTCGGCGCGTTACAAGGTCTACATCATCGACGAAGTGCACATGCTTTCGACGCAGGCATTCAACGGTCTTCTGAAGACCCTCGAAGAACCCCCGGAACATGTGAAGTTCATTTTCGCGACCACGGAAATTCGCAAGGTTCCAATCACCGTTCTGTCGCGTTGCCAGCGTTTCGACCTGCGCCGAATCAGCGCTGCCGATCTGGTCGGATTGTTTACCGCAATCGCTGGCAAAGAAGGCTTCGAAGCCGATCCGCAGGCCTTGGCAATGATTGCTCGCGCTGCGGAAGGCTCCGCACGTGACGGTCTGTCGCTGCTCGATCAGGCGATCGCCCACGGCGGCGGACGTGTCGAAACGGAAGCCGTGCGCGGCATGCTTGGCCTTGCCGACCGGGCACGTATCGTTGATCTGTTCGAGCACGTCGTCAAAGGCGATGTCGCGGCCGCCCTTTCAGAATTTAACGGTCAATACGAAGCGGGTGCAAACCCTGTCGTGGTGTTGAACGACCTCGCAGATTTCACCCATCTTGTCACGCGCATGAAATATGTGCCGGATGCCGCTGACGATCCCTCGCTTTCGGAAGTCGAGCGCGTGCGTGGCGCGGAATTTTCCGAAAGCATCGCCGTTTCGGCGCTGTCGCGCATCTGGCAGATGCTGCTCAAGGGTATTCCCGAAACCGAAAATGCCTCGCGCCCGGCAGGTGCCGCAGAAATGGTGCTGATCCGTCTTGCCCATGCTGCGAACCTGCCCGCACCTGAAGATGCCGCGCGCCGTCTGCTGGAACTCTCCAACGGCGAAGGCAGCATTTCGAATGGCGGCGGCAATGGTGGCGGAAACGGCGGAGGTGCCCGCGCCTATGCCTCAACGCAGGCCGTTGCATCCGCCCATGCGGCACCGCAGCGGCAACCATCCGCGCAGCCGACCGCCATGCTGCGTGCTGTGCCGGACAGCCGCCCGCAGGAGATGCAGATCGCTGTCGCGAAGACCGAAGACCGGCCGGAGCCGAAGGTTGCGGTCAATTCCCTTCAGGATATTGCCGATCTCTGCGGAAAGAACCGCGATCCGGTTATGAAGGCAAAGGTGCGCGGTTTCGTACGCCTGGTGCGACTGGAACCCGGCCGTCTCGACATGCGGCTTGGAGAAGGTGCGCCGGGGTCTCTCCCAGGCGAACTCGGCGTGAAGCTGAAGGAATGGACCGGCATCCACTGGATCGTCAGCCTGAGCAAAGAACAGGGTCAGCCAACGCTGGTTGAAGCCGAGGTCAACGCCCGCGATGCGCGTCTTGTGGATGCGCGACAAGACCCTGACGTGGCCGCGATCCTGCAACAGTTTCCGGGTGCAAAGATCACCGACGTGCGTATTCGCGCCGTTCAGCAGGACGATTCGGAAGAAATCGCGCCGCCATCTGTCGCCGAGTCCAGCGAAGGCGACATTCTGCCCGGCGACGACATCGAGTTTTAAAAGACAACAAGAACAGGAGTTTTGCACATGCGCGACATCATGGGCATGATGGGCAAAGTCAAGGAAATGCAGGCCAAGATGGAAAAGGTGCAGGAAGAAATTGCCGCCCTTGAAATCGAAGGCAAGTCCGGTGGCGGTCTCGTCACCGTCATCCTCAACGGTAAGGGCGAGATGCGCGGCCTGAAGGTTGATCCTTCGCTATTCAAGGAAGACGAAGTTGAAATCCTCGAAGACCTGATCGTGGCCGCCCATAAGGACGCCAAGGAAAAAGGCGAGGCGCAGGCGCAGGAAAAGATGGCGGGCCTGACCGCCGGGCTTCCGCTGCCGCCAGGCATGAAGTTTCCTTTCTAAGCGAGACTTACACCTCAAGCATTGCGCGAAAGCGTTCAGCAAGCGGCGTGCCGAGATAATCGGCGCGCTCTTTTTCTGTCAGCCGCATCGGACGAAAACGCTGAAGAATGACGGGAATGGGCAGTTTCGTTCCGCGATAAGCCTCGAAGGCAAGGTCTTCTCCCGCCTGCAAGAAACCGCCTTTCAGCACACGACAATAAAAGCCCGGATGTCCGGCTTCGCGAAAACGGGGTGCAAAATCCGGATCACCGAGACGGGTCGACAGAGTGGCGCAAGGAATACGGGCCGCCGTCACCTCCAGAGCCACCTCTGTCGCGTAAAGCCGGTCCCCGACATGCAGGGTCGCGCTGTCGAGACCATCCACCACAAGATTCTCACCGAACAGGCCGGGTTCCACCACGTAACCGAGGCTTTGCGACCAGAAATCGAGATCAGCAGAGCCCATCGCGTAGATCGCCTGATCCGGGCCGCCGTGATGTTTGCGGTTACAGACGGCATCTCCAACGATGCCCTCGGCATCGATCATGACAGGCCCCTGCACGACGTGTTTGAAAATGCCCGTTTTTGTGGTTTTTCCGGGCAAGGTTTGCGCATCGGCGCGGCAGATTGCCTGTATTTTCATGCGAAACCTCCTGCACACGTGATTCCCGGTTCCCGATTTATGCGCTAGAAAGCGCCTATGGCAAAACGAGTCACCGGCCCCGAAATCGAAAAACTCATTCAGCTTCTCGCAAAAGTGCCGGGGCTAGGCCCCCGCTCGGCGCGGCGTGCTGCCCTGCACCTCATCAAGAAGAAGGAACAGCTTCTCGGGCCTCTCGGTCACGCCATGGGCGAGGCCTATGACAAGGTAAAGATCTGCTCCTGCTGCGGCAATGTCGATACTATCGATCCCTGCACCGTTTGTTCGGATGTTCAGCGCGACCAATCGATCATCATCGTGGTCGAAGACGTATCCGATCTGTGGGCCCTGGAGCGTGCAAGTGCCATGAACACCGCCTATCACGTGCTGGGTGGTACGTTGTCGCCGCTCGACGGCGTGGGGCCGGAAGATCTGAACATCAAGGGGCTGATCGACCGTGTCAGCGCAGGCGGCATCCGTGAGCTTATCATCGCCGTTAACGCCACTGTCGAAGGCCAGGCGACTGCCCATTACATCACCGACCGGCTCGCCGATCTCGGCGTCAAGATCACCCGGCTTGCACATGGCGTGCCCGTCGGTGGCGAACTCGATTATCTCGATGAAGGCACATTGACCGCGGCACTTCGAGCGCGCACCACAATCTGAGCCTTTCTTCCTTCCAAAGGAGACCGAATGCGAATCCGATTTTCTGTCGCAGCATTGGCCGCCACGCTTTCCGTTCTCACGGTCGCAAGTGTTCATGCACAGGCTGTTCCGACAGGTGCTGCCGCAGCACGTTACAATCAAGATTTCAATGCCTGGCTGAAAAAGGAAATCTGGCCGGAGGCGCGCAAGGCGGGTGTGTCGCAGCAAACGCTCGAAGCCGCGCTCAGTGGCCTCTCCATCAACTGGAAACTGCCCGATCTCGTCATTCCCGGGCAGAAACCGCCGAGGGAGCAAAGCCAGAGTCAGGCCGAATTCTCCTCGCCGGGCGCCTATTTCTCAGAGAAACGATTGCAGGGCCTTGCAGCGACAGGCCGCTCTCTTGCCGTCACCCACGCCACCACACTCCGCCGTATCGAAGCGAAATACGGCGTGCCAGGCAACATCATCGTGGCGATCTGGGGACGCGAATCGGGGTTCGGGCGCGCCAAGCTGCCTCATCAAGTGGTCGATGTGCTGGCTACCAAAGCCTATATGTCAACGCGTAAGGACATGTTCCGCGTCGAATTGATCGATGCCTTGAAGATCGTACAGAGTGGCGACATCGCGTCCTCGCGATTGATGGGCTCGTGGGCAGGCGCACTTGGCCAGCCGCAATTCATGCCATCGAGCTATCTGAAATATGCGGTTGATTTCGACGGTGATGGTCGCCGCGATATCTGGAATTCCGTTCCCGACGCCCTCGCCTCCATAGCCAACTATCTTTCGCAAAAAGGCTGGCAGACAAACCGGGATTGGGGCTTTGAGGTCTCCATACCGGGCAATGTTTCCTGTGCGCAGGAAGGTCCCGACCTCGCGCGCCCTGTCGCCGACTGGGCGAAAATGGGCATTGGCAGGATTTCTGGAAAGGCTTTTCCGTCCAACGATCTTTCGGCTGATGGCATGATGCTGGTGCCGGCAGGGCGTCATGGGCCAGAATTTGTCGTGACGCCGAATTTTTACGTGATCAAGGAATATAACAATTCCGATCTCTACGCGCTGTTCATCGGCAATCTTGCCGACCGCATCGCCTATGGTGCCGGTCCTTTCCAGGGAGAATGGGGCAATGTCGGCTCCATGCTGCGTTCGGACGTGCTTGCCATGCAGAAAGCCCTTGCTGGGAAAGGCTACGACGTCGGCAAGGTGGATGGGCTGGCAGGTTTCAAGACACGTCGCTCACTTGGCGACTGGCAGGCAAAAAATGGCATTCAGCCGACCTGCTTTCCCGACGCTTCTCTCAAAGCAAAATTGAAATGACGTCAATCCTGGAGGGCGGCAAGCGCGCAGTCCTCCATTAATGCTCGTCGGTATGCGGCTTGTGGAAAATGTCGTCGGTCGGCGGAATGGTCTGCCGCTCGATCATGCGGTGAACACGCGGGCGCGTCGTGCCACGGTGTAGAGCCAGCAATCGATCCCAGGTTTCGGCATCCGCCTGTGTACGGCGGTGATTGTGGCGGACATATTCCACCCATGTCGGCACATGGTAGCTTTCCGTCCAGATATCCGGGTTTTCCAGATCCCGCATCAGGTTCCAGTTGCGCGCGCCATCACGGATACGGATACGCCGCCGCTCCGCCATGACGGGCAAAAACTCGCCGAGATCCGCATCATCGATCTCATAGTCGATCAGGATTGCGATTGGCCCGCTGCGCGGTTTGATATCGAGCCTTAGCGGAGGTTCGACAAACCGGTTAAGCGGATCGAGATTGAGTGACGCAAAAGCCGGCATGGCGAGCTTGAAGCCGACGACCACGCCAAGCAGCATCAGGGCGCACGAACAGAGAAGCGAATAGCTGATGCCCGCCTGTTCGGCGAGGGTACCCCATAACCAGCTACCGACTGCGATACCACCAAAGGTCAGCGTCTGATAAAGCGACAAGGCGCGGCCCACTACCCAGCGTGGCGTGGAAAGCTGGACGATGGTGTTGAACAAGGACAGAGCAAGAACCCAGCAGGCACCTGCGACTGTCAGAACCAGGGCCGTCACAAACGCGCTGGTACTGATTGCAGTGACCCCGGCACTGAAGGCAAATCCCAGGAATGCGACGCGCACGATCCATTCACTTGATAACACTTCACGCAGACGCGCGCTTATCAAGGCACCGCCGATCGCCCCTACCCCGAAGGCGCCAAGCATGACGCCGTACGTCAACGGACCTCCCTGCACGAGATCACGCGCGACGATCGGCATGAGGGCCAGGATAGCGCTGGCGGAAAGGCCGAAAAGAAAACCACGCACCAGCACCTTACTGATATTTGGCGACATGGCGACATAACGCATGCCGGCGGAAATCGCCGACAAAAGCTGTTCTCGCGGCAAAGGCGACGGATTTTTCGGCGGCTGCCAGCGAAACAGAGCGTAAATCAACGCGAAATAACTCATCGCGTTGACGAAAAACGCCGCCGCTGCACCAGCGGCAGCGACGATGACACCACCAATTGCCGGGCCGACACTGCGGGTAATGTTGAATCCGACGCTGTTCAATGTCACGGCAGCTGGCAGATCTTCGCGCGGAACCATTTCACCGACCGACGCCTGCCAGGATGGGTTGTTGAGAGCCGTTCCGCAGCCAATCAGGAAGGTAAAGAACAGCAGCAGCCAGGGGGTCAGCCAGCCGGACCAGGCAAAAACTGTCAGCAGTATCGAGGCCGCAAGCATCAGAAGCTGTGCGGAAATCATGATACGGCGACGATCGAAACTATCCGCCAGGGCACCGGAAACCAGCGAAAACAGCATGATCGGCAAGGAGGTCGATGCCTGCACCAGAGCGATCATGTTTTCGGACGTCGACAGAGAGGTCATCATCCACGCCGCACCAACGGCCTGGATCAACCCACCAAAATTCGAAGCAAGACTTGCTATCCAGATTCGTCTGTAGGTCAAATGCCTTAGAGGCGCGAGTGGCGATTTACGGTCGGGCACGATCGGTCCACATGAAGCAATTGCACTTTATCGATTGCCGACTATAGACGGCGCCGGAAATCATGCCAGCCCTTCGCGGATCAGGATGGCAAAAATGTGCCCTCGCTCCGCATACTGGCCGGGCTATCGGGAAAACCTTGCAATTGTACCCTGAAGCGTCTATATGCAGGTTCAAATTCTTGATCGCTTGATGAAGAGTGGGGTCGCAAGGCCCCGCTCTTTTTCGTTAGGCGAACCCAAAAACGGGGCGCAGTGTCCCGGACCGAAATTCAAGACCGGAAGGCCAGATGGCAGACACCGAATACGAACCAAGACTGATAACCGAAACGGGCGTCGACCAGCGCATTGCCGAGATCGTCGAGCCTGTTCTGACCGGTATGGGCTATGTTTTGGTGCGGGTCAGGCTCCTCAACCAGAACGGCATGACCTTGCAGATCATGGCCGAACGGCAGGACGGCACGATGACGGTTGAGGACTGTGAAGCCATCTCGATGGCCATTTCACCGGTTCTTGATGTGGAAGATCCCGTCGATAAAGCGTATCATCTCGAAGTGTCCTCGCCCGGTATCGACCGGCCGATGGTCCGCAAATCCGATTTCACCCGTTGGCAGGGCCATCTGGTGAAAGCCGAAACGTCGATCCTCGTCGAGAACCGCAAGCGGTTTCGCGGCAAGATCATTGAGGTCGACGCCGATGGCTTCAAACTGGAGCGCGACCAGATCGCCTATGGCGATGCGCTGACAGTCGTTATTCCGTTCAGCGCGCTTTCCGATGCGAAGCTTGTTCTGACGGACGATCTTATTCGTGATGCGTTGCGGGCAGACAAAGCGGCCAAGGCCGCCGCCGCAAATCAGAACGACGAAGACGAAACAGACGAAGACTAATTCCAACGTAAAGCCCGAAAAACGGGCGACCAACGCAACTTGCGACTTACGGAGACAGAAAAATGGCAGTGAGTGCTAACCGGCTTGAGCTTCTGCAGATCGCCGATGCTGTGGCGCGCGAAAAGGTCATCGACCGCGAAATCGTGCTTGCCGCAATGGCCGACGCTATCCAGAAAGCCGCCCGCTCGCGCTATGGCTCGGAAACCAACATTCGCGCCGACATCAACTCCAAGACCGGCGAAATTCGCCTGCAGCGTCTTCTGGAAGTTGTCGAGAAGGCCGAAGACTATTCCACGCAGATCCCGCTGGAACTGGCCCGCGACCGCAACCCGGATGCAAAGCTCGGCGACTTCATTGCCGATCCGCTTCCGCCGATGGATTTTGGCCGTATCGCCGCACAGTCTGCAAAGCAGGTCATCGTTCAGAAGGTTCGCGAAGCGGAACGGGATCGTCAATATGACGAATTCAAGGACCGCATCGGCGAAATCGTCAACGGTACCGTCAAGCGCGTCGAATACGGCAACGTCATCGTCGATCTCGGCCGTGGTGAAGGCATTATCCGCCGTGACGAGATGATCCCGCGCGAAAACATGCGTTATGGCGATCGCGTCCGTGCCTATGTTTACGACGTTCGTCGCGAACAGCGCGGCCCGCAGATTTTCCTTTCGCGTACCCATCCGCAGTTCATGGTGAAGCTCTTCACCATGGAAGTTCCGGAAATCTACGACGGTATCATCCAGATCAAGTCGGTTGCCCGTGACCCGGGTTCGCGCGCCAAGATCGCCGTGATCTCGAACGATTCCTCGATCGATCCGGTTGGCGCCTGCGTCGGTATGCGTGGTTCGCGCGTTCAGGCCGTTGTTGGCGAGCTGCAGGGCGAAAAGATCGACATCATTCCGTGGAGCCAGGAACCGGCATCCTTCATCGTCAACGCCCTTCAGCCGGCTGAAGTCGCCAAGGTCGTTCTCGACGAAGAAGCCGAACGCATCGAAGTGGTTGTTCCCGACGAGCAGCTTTCGCTCGCCATCGGTCGTCGTGGTCAGAACGTTCGTCTGGCATCGCAGCTCACCGGCTGGGATATCGACATCATGACCGAGCAGGAAGAGTCCGAGCGTCGCCAGAAGGAATTCAACGAGCGCACCGGTCTGTTCATGGAGGCTCTCGACGTCGACGAAATGGTCGGTCAGGTACTAGCTTCCGAAGGCTTCGCACAGGTCGAAGAACTGGCCTATGTCGACCTCGATGAAATTGCCTCGATCGACGGTTTCGATGAAGACACCGCCAACGAAATCCAGACCCGCGCCCGCGAATATCTCGAGCGCCTGGAAGCTGAAATGGATGCCAAGCGCAAGGAACTCGGCGTTTCGGACGAACTGCGCCAGATCGACGGCCTGACATCGCAGATGATGGTTGCGCTGGGCGAAGACGGCATCAAGTCCATTGAGGATTTCGCAGGTTGCGCTGCAGACGATCTGGTCGGCTGGAGCGAACGCAAGGACGGCGAGACCAAGAAGTTCGAAGGCATCTTCTCGAAGCTCGACGTATCGCGCGTCGAGGCCGAAAACATGGTGCTTCAGGCTCGCCTTCTGGCTGGCTGGATTACCGAAGAAGAACTTGCCGCTGAACAGCAGGCTGCCGAAGAAGCCAATGCTGCCGAGGAGGCGGATACCGCCGAACAGGAATGACATCGCAAGCGCATGAGCCGGATGAGCTGCCCGAGACAGACGACGGGCAGCCCGAAGGCAACGTCAACGGACGTATGTGCATTGTGACACGGCAAAGCGGATCACCCGAAGAATTGATCCGTTTCGTCGCAGGCCCGGACGGAAGTGTGGTTCCGGACCTGAAACGCCAATTGCCGGGGCGCGGCTGCTGGGTGAAAGCCGAGCGCGCCCTGATCGAAAAAGCCATCGCGAAAAAGCTTTTCGCAAGGGCTCTTAAACGCGACGTCAAGGCCGGTCCTGAACTCCTGGTTCTGATCGACAGGCTGATGGCGCAGCAGGTTGCAGGAATGATGACCATGGCTCGCAAGGCTGGCCAGTTCATCAGCGGCGCGATGAAAGTCGATGCCGCCGTTCGTTCCGGAAACGCCATTGCGGTGTTCCACGCGACAGATGCGGCAGCCGATGGCGTGAGAAAACTGGACCAGGCCCGCAAGGCCTGGACGCTCGGCAGTGATGCCGGGAAAGAAATTCCGTCCTTCCGGCTCTTTAGTGGCGCCGAAATGGACGAGTTGATGGGCCAGAATGCTTTTATCCATGCCTGCGCGCTTGCGGGACAGGCGGGTGAGGGTGTAGTGAAGCGCGCAACGATGCTTGAGCAGTACCGCCACGGCGGTCAGCCCGAAGCGGAACGCGTCGCTGCCCGGACAGAACAATGACGCGGTTACCGAATATGAACGGTCGCCGCGTTCCGATGCAGCAATTGAACGACGAGACCTGATGGACGTCATCCGGCTCTCGTCCGAAGGAACGGGAACGGAATGACCGACAACAACGACGACAAGACACTCAACGCACCAGCCAAGAAGACTCTTACCCTGAAACCGGGCGGGATGAATCAGGGTACGGTTCGTCAGGATATGGGTCGAGGTCGCACCAACGCGGTTGTCGTGGAAACACGTAAACGCCGCCCCATGCGTCCCGAAGACGAGAAGCAGGGCACGCACGCCCCGGTTCAGGCGCCCAAGCCAGCAGCTCCCGTGGCCGCAGCCGCACCGCGCCCGCAAGCTCCCCAGCCACGCGTTCATCAGCCATCTGGTCAGCAGCAGCGTCCGGGTTCTTCTCAGTCGCAGCAGCGCCCCGGCTCTTCCGCTCCTCAGCAGCGTCAGCCTGAACGGCCGCGCGGCAATGTCCTGCACGACCTTTCTGCAGGCGAGATGGAAGCGCGTCGCCGCGCTTTGATGGAAGCCCAGGCTCGCGACGTTCAGGAAGCCAAGCAGCGTGCAGAAGACGAAGCGCGCCGCAAGGTAGAAGAAGAACGCCGCATTGCAGCCGAGAAGGAAGAGGCAGCACGTCGCGCCGCCGAGGAAGCTGCTGCTGCGAAGGCAGCGGCAAGCCAGCCGGTTGCTCAAAATCAGCCTGCTGCTGCCGAAGAAAAGCCCGCTCAGGCCGCAACGCCTGCGCCGCGTGCTGATGCCCGCCCGCAGCCTTCGGCACGCCCAGCCGCAACTCCCGCACGTCCGGCTCCTGCCGGTGACGCCGCAGCACAGCGCGGACGCCGCACTTCGGATGAGGATGATGATCGCGGTGCACGCCGCACCACCGGCATGCCGGTTCGTGGCAAGGTTGTCGCTCCGGCACCTGCCAAGCCTGCCGCCCGTCTCAAGACGGAAGAAGAGCGCCGTCGCGGCAAGCTGACCGTAACCGCCGCCAATCTGGAAGAAGACGGCACACCGCGTGGCCGCTCGATGGCCTCCATGCGCCGTCGCCAGGAAAAATTCCGTCGCAGCCAGATGCAGGAAACCCGCGAAAAGGTCATGCGCGAAGTCATCCTGCCTGAGACCATCACCATTCAGGAACTGTCGCAGCGTATGGCCGAACGTGCCGTCGACGTCATCAAGTTCCTGATGAAGGAAGGTCAGATGATGAAGCCCGGCGACGTGATCGACGCCGATCTGGCTGAACTGATCGCAGTCGAGTTCGGCCACACGGTCAAGCGCGTTTCCGAATCCGACGTTGAAGAAGGTCTCTTCAACAAGGTTGACGATGAAGGCGAGATGGTTTCCCGTCCGCCGGTCGTAACGATCATGGGTCACGTCGACCACGGCAAGACATCGCTGCTCGACGCCATCCGTCAGGCAAATGTGGTTGCTGGCGAAGCCGGTGGCATTACCCAGCATATCGGTGCTTATCAGGTCGAGAAGAACGGTCAGAAGATCACCTTCATCGACACCCCCGGCCACGCCGCCTTTACGGCGATGCGTGCTCGTGGTGCGCAGGCGACGGATATCGCCATCCTGGTGGTTGCCGCTGACGATAGCGTGATGCCGCAGACGATTGAATCGATCAATCACGCCAAGGCGGCCAACGTGCCTATCATCGTGGCGATCAACAAGATCGACAAGCACGAGGCAAACCCTGAAAAGGTTCGCCAGCAGCTTCTGCAGCACGAAGTGTTCGTGGAATCCATGGGCGGTGAAGTGCTTGATGTGGAAGTCTCCGCCAAGAAGCAGCTTGGTCTCGACAAACTGCTTGAAGCGATCCTGCTGCAGGCCGAAATTCTCGACCTCAAGGCAGATCCGAACCGTACTGCAGAAGGTACCGTCATCGAAGCGGAACTCGACCGCGGCCGTGGTGCCGTGGCCACCGTTCTCGTGCAGAAGGGTACCCTGAAGCCTGGCCAGATCATCGTGGCTGGCGACCAGTGGGGCCGCGTTCGCGCGCTCGTCAACGACAAGGGCGAACACGTCAAGGAAGCCGGTCCGGCCATGCCTGTCGAGGTTCTCGGTCTTTCCGGTACGCCCTCTGCCGGTGACCGTTTTGCGGTTGTCGAAAACGAAAGCCGTGCTCGCGAGATTTCCGAGTACCGTCAGCGTCTGGCACGCGACAAGGCCGTTGCCCGCCAGACCGGTCAGCGCGGTTCGCTGGAACAGATGATGAGCCAGCTGCAGACTTCGGGAATGAAGGAATTCCCGCTGGTCATCAAGGCAGACGTGCAGGGTTCGGTCGAAGCCATCATCGCTTCGCTCGACAAGCTCGGCACCGACGAAGTCCGCGCTCGTATCGTTCACTCGGGCGCTGGCGCCATCACGGAATCGGATATCTCGCTTGCCGAGGCATCCAACGCCGCGATCATCGGCTTCAACGTTCGCGCCAACGCACAGGCACGTACGGCTTCCGAACGCGCCGGCATCGAGATCCGCTACTACAACATCATCTACGATCTGGTGGATGACGTGAAGGCAGCGATGTCCGGCCTGCTGTCGCCAGAGCGTCGCGAGACCTTCCTCGGCAACGCGGAAATCCTGGAAGTGTTCAACATCACCAAGGTCGGCAAGGTCGCGGGTTGCCGCGTTACCGAAGGCAAGGTGGAACGCGGTGCAGGCGTTCGTCTCATTCGCGACAACGTCGTCATTCACGAAGGCAAGCTCAAGACGCTCAAGCGCTTCAAGGACGAAGTGGCAGAAGTGCCGGTCGGTCAGGAATGCGGTATGGCGTTCGAGAACTACGAAGATATCCGCGCAGGCGATATCATCGAGTGCTTCCGCGTCGAGCACATCACCAGAACGCTCTAAGCGTTCGGTTGAAACGTACATGAAAATCGCAATTGGGCGCCGGCAAGCCGGCGCTCGATTCTTTATAGCGCCCTCAATCACTCGAAGCGTGCAAAGGTCGCCGTAACACCAGAGCGCCGCTGGTCGTTTCCAGATGCAGTCAGGACGCTCTAACACTTTGAAACTGCGCATCGTTCACGTCGAAAATCGATTTCGATTTTCGGACCTATGCGCTAGATTTGCACACGCCCTCCTCGACAGAAAAGATTGAGGGGCGATGTGCAGGGGCAAAAGAAATGGCAAAAGCAACATCATCGGCTCCTTCGCAGCGTATGCTGCGCGTCGGCGAACAGGTTCGCGCGGCCGTGACGCAAATCCTGCAACGCGGCGAAGTTCGCGACGATCTTATTGAAAAGACCGTCATTTCGATCTCGGAAGTGCGCATGTCGCCCGATTTGAAGATCGCGACGGCTTACGTAACGCCACTCGGCGTTGCCGATCACACCGGCACCATCGATGCACTCAATCGTCATGCCAAGTTCATCCGCGGCCGCCTTGGTCCACAGCTTCGGCAGATGAAATACATGCCGGAACTGCGTTTCCGCGACGATACGAGTTTCGATAATTATCAGAAGATCGATGCACTTCTGCGCTCGCCAGAAGTCAGCCGCGATCTCGGCACGTCTGCAGACAAAGACGAAGAACAGAACTGAAGCATGTCCAAACCACGTAAACAGCAGTCCCGTAAACCAAAGGGCCGCCCGGTTTCCGGCTGGCTTATTCTCGACAAGCCGCTTGATTTCGGTTCGACCGAAGCCGTCTCCAAGATCAAGTGGCTGTTCAATGCCCAAAAGGCCGGCCACGCCGGTACGCTCGACCCGTTGGCGTCGGGCATGCTGCCGATCGCCCTTGGCGACGCCACCAAGACTGTCCCTTACGTTATGGACGGCCGCAAGATATACGAATTCACCGTTACCTGGGGTGAAGAGCGGACAACGGATGACCTTGAGGGCGAAGCCGTTGAAACGTCCGATATACGCCCGAACGAACAGGCAATCCGCGATATTCTGCCGAACTACACCGGCACCATCATGCAGACGCCGCCGCAGTTCTCGGCCATCAAGATTGCCGGCGAGCGTGCCTATGATCTCGCGCGCGAGGGCGAGACCGTGGAAATTCCTGCCCGCGAAGTCCAGATTCATCGCCTGACGCTGCTCGCCTGTCCGGACGCCGATACCGCCCATTTCGAAGTCGAATGTGGCAAGGGCACCTATGTTCGGGCACTGGCGCGCGACATGGGCCGCGATCTCGGCTGTTTCGGCCATATTTCCGAGCTGCGTCGCACCATGGTTGCGCCATTCGGCGAAGACATGATGGTTCCGCTTGAGAAGCTTGTTGAGCTGGAAGCACTCGAGGATCGCGATGCACGTCTCGAAGCCCTTGATGCCTATCTCATCGATACGGCCGAAGCGCTTTCCTCCCTGCCCCGCCTGATCATCAACGACGATCAGGCCCACCGGTTGAAAATGGGCAATCCCATTCTGCTGCGTGGCCGTGATGCACCAGCCGATCATCCGGAAGCCTATGCCACCGCGCATGGCAAGCTGGTCGCCATTGGCGAGATCGGCCAGGGCGAGTTCCGCCCGAAACGCGTTTTTGGCTGAGACGCCCGCAAAGGGGCGGCTGTCAATCGCCTCTTTCAATTATACCCATAATGGTTTATAGGCAGCGCCAGCTTGGGCGCTTGCCCGCGCTACTGAATGGCCAGAGCTGGACGACATCCCGGCTTTAGGCGTCCCGTTTTTCCTTAAAATAGAAAGGATCGTCCGATGTCGATTACTGCAGAGCGCAAAGCCGCCCTCATCAAGGAATACGCAACGAAGGAAGGCGACACCGGTTCGCCGGAAGTTCAGGTTGCCATCCTGACCGAGCGGATCAACAACCTGACGGAACACTTCAAGGGCCACAAGAAGGACAACCACTCCCGTCGTGGCCTTCTGACGCTGGTTTCGAGCCGCCGTTCGCTTCTCGACTATCTGAAGAAGAAGGACGACGCCCGCTACACCAAGCTGATTGGCGCCCTCGGCATTCGCCGCTAAAACTCTTCCGGCGGGTTTTCGTTACGATACCCGCCGGTTTTTCTATCCGGATCATTCCGGATTTCTTGTTTTCCGGGACTTCGCTGAAAAAGCGTCCCGAACCTAAGGTGGCCCGGATGGGCCGGTGCCGCCTTGTAACCGACGACCTGTCATGGGGCAGGATTGCCGGATGCTTTGGCCAGAGATGGCATGCCGCGCTGTTATGGCCACCGGCAAAAAGCCTCCCGCTGTCTTGCCCGTGATTGTGTCTCAGAGCTGCCCGGTTTCGGCATCTTGCCGAAGGGCAACCAAGATTAAGGACAAGATATGTTCAATCAACACTCCGTGGAAATTGAATGGGCAGGCCGCCCGCTGAAGCTGGAGACCGGCAAGATCGCCCGTCAGGCTGACGGCGCGGTCATCGCAACCTACGGCGAGACGATGGTTCTCGCGACCGTGGTTTCCGCCAAGGCTCCGAAGCCTGGCCAGGACTTCTTTCCGCTGACCGTCAACTATCAGGAAAAGACCTACGCAGCCGGCAAGATCCCTGGCGGCTACTTCAAGCGCGAAGGCCGTCCGAGCGAAAACGAAACGCTTGTTTCTCGCCTGATCGACCGTCCGATCCGCCCGCTTTTCCCTGAAGGCTACAAGAACGACACGCAGGTCGTTGTTACCGTTATCCAGCACGATCTGGAAAACGATCCCGATATCCTGTCGATGGTTGCCACCTCGGCAGCACTGACGCTCTCCGGCATCCCCTTCATGGGCCCGATCGGCGGCGCACGCGTCGGCTACATCAACGGCGAATATGTTCTGAACCCGCACCTCGATGAGATGGACGAATCCACCCTCGATCTGGTTGTTGCCGGTACGTCCGACGCCGTTCTGATGGTTGAATCAGAAGCCAAGGAACTGAACGAAGACATCATGCTCGGCGCCGTCATGTTCGGTCACCGTGGTTTCCAGCCGGTCATCGACGCGATCATCAAGCTCGCTGAAGTTGCCGCCAAGGAACCGCGCGAATTCGAACCGGAAGACTTCTCCGCTCTTGAAAACGAGATGCTCGGTCTGGCCGAAGCTGAACTGCGCGACGCTTACAAGATCACCGAAAAGGCTGCCCGTTACGCCGCTGTCGACGCCGTCAAGGCGAAGGTCAAGGCTCACTTCCTTCCGGAAGAAGGCGAAGCCAAGTACACTGCGGAAGAAATCGGCGCCGTCTTCAAGCATCTTCAGGCCAAGATCGTTCGCTGGAACATCCTCGACACCAAGAGCCGTATCGATGGCCGCGACCTGTCGACCGTTCGTCCGATCGTTTCGGAAGTCGGCCTTCTGCCACGTACCCACGGCTCTGCGCTTTTCACCCGTGGTGAAACCCAGGCCGTCGTCGTTGCCACGCTCGGCACCGGTGAAGACGAACAGTACATCGACAGCCTGACTGGCATGTACAAGGAACGCTTCCTGCTGCACTACAACTTCCCGCCCTACTCGGTCGGTGAAACTGGTCGCATGGGCTCCCCGGGCCGTCGCGAAATCGGCCACGGCAAGCTCGCATGGCGCGCTATCCGCCCGATGCTGCCGACTGCGGAACAGTTCCCCTACACGCTGCGCGTCGTATCGGAAATCACCGAGTCCAACGGCTCGTCCTCGATGGCAACGGTTTGCGGCACCTCGCTCGCACTGATGGACGCAGGCGTTCCGCTTGCCAAGCCGGTTGCAGGTATCGCCATGGGTCTGATCCTCGAAGGTGAGCGCTTCGCCGTTCTCTCCGATATCCTTGGTGATGAAGATCACCTCGGCGACATGGACTTCAAGGTTGCCGGTACCGCCGATGGTATCACCTCGCTCCAGATGGACATCAAGATCGCCGGTATCACCGAAGAGATCATGAAGATCGCTCTTGAGCAGGCTCAGGGCGGCCGCAAGCACATCCTCGGCGAGATGGCCAACGCCATCACCGAGAGCCGCAGCCAGCTCGGCGAATTCGCACCGCGCATCGAAGTGATGAACATTCCGGTCGACAAGATCCGCGAAGTCATCGGTTCGGGCGGCAAGGTCATCCGCGAAATCGTTGAAAAGACCGGCGCCAAGATCAACATTGAAGACGACGGCACCGTCAAGATCGCCTCGTCTTCGGGCAAGGAAATCGAAGCGGCCCGCAAGTGGATTCACTCCATCGTTGCTGAGCCGGAAGTCGGCCAGATCTACGAAGGCACGGTCGTCAAGACCGCTGACTTCGGCGCTTTCGTCAACTTCTTCGGCGCCCGTGACGGCCTCGTGCACATCTCGCAGCTCGCTTCCGAGCGCGTTGCAAAGACCTCCGACGTCGTCAAGGAAGGCGACAAGGTCTGGGTCAAGCTGATGGGCTTCGACGAGCGCGGCAAGGTTCGCCTCTCCATGAAGGTTGTCGATCAGGCAACCGGCAAGGAAATCGTTGTCGAGAAGAAGAAGGAAGAAGGCGAAGCTGCTGCCGAGTAAGGCTGCGCCGCCTGTCCCACATCGAGGCGCGGGAATTTCCCGCGCCTTTTTTCTATTTACCGCTTGAGGAACTCCGATGAGCCGCGACGCCGTCAAAACCCTGTTTCATCCTTTTGCCGCCGACATGCTTGAAATGCCGAAATCCGGCGAACGCGTGCTGTTTCTCGGTGCGGAAGCCGGTACGGCCCGGCCAGCCGGTTTCGATGCCGACATCGTTGCGGTTCAGAACCTGCGCCCGCTTTACCGGACCCTGCAGGCGCACAGCGCCGAGGTAACGCCGGATATTCCCGAGGGCACCTATGATGCTGCACTCATCCTGTGCGGCAAGCACCGCGGCGAAAACGAAAACCGGGTGGCCGAGGCGCTGAACCGGGTCAAGACCGGAGGCATCATCGTTGCTGCCGGCTCCAAGGAAGACGGTATCGTCACGCTTCGCAAAACGTTGGCAAAGCTTGGTGTTGAGGCAGAATCGACACCGAAGTACCACGGTGTTGCGCTGTGGTTCAAAAGACCGGACGATGTTTCAGCTCTGGTTGGCAAACTGAAGCATGGCGCGGTCACCGTCGAGGGCCGCTTCACGGCGATGCCTGGCATGTTCTCGCACGACCGTGTCGATGATGGTTCGGAACTTCTCGTCTCGCGCCTGCCAACGGACTTTGACGGCAATGCCGCAGATTTTGGCGCCGGTTGGGGTTACCTGTCGATCATGCTGGCCGAGAAATCGCCACGCACGGCGCGCATCGATCTCTTCGAAGCAGACTGGAATGCCCTAGAATTCGCCAAGAACAATCTCCTGGAAAACAATCCGCGCCTCACAGCCCGTTTCTTCTGGCAGGATCTCGCCGCCGAGCCGCCGAAGGAAAAATACGACCTCATCATCATGAACCCACCGTTCCACGCAGCCGGTCAGGCAGCCGAACCAGCACTTGGCCAGGCCTTTATCAAGGCGGCAGCGGCTGCGTTGCGCAGTGGCGGCAAGCTTCTGATGGTCGCCAACCGTGGGATGCCCTACGAGCCGATTCTGGCTGCAGAATTCCGCAACAGCCAGGAAGTGTGCCGCAACGCCCGCTTCAAGATCTTGAGCGCGCAGAAATAATCAGCGCAACTTAAAACCAGAGCACGTCCGTCTCGTTAAGATTGGACGTGCTCTGTTTTATTTTCCAATTCTACAGAAATTCCCTAGCTCAGCAGCCAGGCCCAAAGCGACACGGACAGAACGCCCGTCGCGGTCGATATGCTGATCGTTGAGGCCGCAACGCTATGGCCTATGCCGAAACGGTTGGCGATCAGCCAGGCATTCACGCCCGTCGGCACCGAAGAGGTCAGAACAAGCGCCGCTGTCCATTCATGACTGAGGCCAAGTGCGCGCCCCATTAGCCAGACGCAGGCGGGCAACAATAACAGCTTGAACACTGTCATCGTGAATGCGATCCGCAGATTGCCACGGACAGTATATTTCGTCAGTGCCATGCCAAGCGAAATCAGTGCTGCCGGGCCCGCCATTGAGGCGACCTGATCGATGACCGTCTTCATGACGGACGGTATGGGCAGTCCCGAGACATTTGTTGCAAGGCCGATGCAAAGGCCGATCACCAACGGGTTGGTGACAAGATTGCGCCCAACCTGCCTGAAGACCGCACCCATGCTCCGCTTTTCACCACCAACGGCCTTATGCGTGGCATTTTCCATCAAAATGGTGCCTGCGATCATCATCACGGGCAGATGAATGGCAAGCAGGATCGACAAAGCGACCAAGCCTTCATCGCCAACCGAACGACCGACTAGAGGCAGACCGATAAAGATGTTGTTGGCAAAAGCCGAGGAAATGCCGGCGATGACTGCAATACGTACATCCTGCTTGAAGACGTAGCGGGTCACGATGTGGCCGAGTGTCCATGTAACGGCGACACCGGCGAAATAGGTGATCCAAAGGCGAAATGGCGACGCTCCGTGGAAATTGGCTTCCGCCAGCGTCCGGAAGATCAGGGTCGGAACCGCAATCTTGAACACGAAATCGCTCAAAATCTCACCGGCATCCGCTCTGAACAGTCCTGCCTTGACGGTCAACCAGCCAATCAAGATCAGAATGAAAATAGGGGCAACGTTTGCGGCAACAGCGGACATGAGGAGGGAGACTTTCGCGGCCTTGGGAAGATATCCCGCTTACCCCATCTTCACGGTGCGGACAATGCTTACATGTCCGTCGGACGGAATCTTGCGGCCCGGGCCAACATTCGACATCGTGTCGCGAAAGCACCAAAAGAAAAAGCGGGGTCACCCCCGCCTTTTTTCGGACCGTTATGTTCCACCAGTACATCCGTGGTGAAAACAACGGTTGAGCTGGAAGACCTCATGTCTTCCTTTCGGAACACATATGCGCCCTTTGCTCTGACACCGATATAGCGCGCCCATGTTACAGCCAAATGACGCCCGATTGGACAATATCACGGCGCATATTCCTCCCCGCTCCCGCTTTGGGCTTTTCTTGCCGCGAGAAATGTTTAAGACCAAATTCCGGACACCAGCACGGACCCGTGCGAACCGGAAAAGGGCCTATGACGAAATTCGACGTACTGACGGTCGGCAATGCTATCGTCGACATCATTTCCCGCTGCGATGATCGCTTTCTCAACGACAATGGCATTACCAAGGGCGCGATGAACCTGATCGATGCCGAGCGGGCCGAATTGCTTTACTCCCTGATGGGCCCGGCCCTTGAGGCCTCTGGCGGCAGCGCCGGCAATACGGCGGCCGGCATTGCGAATTTCGGCGGCAAAGCTGCCTATTTCGGCAAGGTCGCCAATGACCAGCTCGGTGAAATCTTCCAGCATGATATTCGTGCGCAGGGCGTCTATTTCGAAACCAAACCGGAAGGCACCTTCCCGCCAACGGCGCGCTCGATGATCTTTGTCACCGAAGACGGTGAGCGTTCCATGAACACCTATCTTGGCGCCTGTGTGGACCTCGGCCCTGAAGACGTTGAAGCCAACGTCGTCGCCGACTCCAAGGTGACCTACTTCGAGGGTTACCTCTGGGACCCGCCGCGCGCCAAGGACGCCATTCGCGACTGCGCCCGTATCGCCCATGAAAACGGCCGCGAAGTTTCCATGACGCTCTCGGACAGTTTCTGTGTTGGACGCTATCGCGACGAGTTTCTCGATCTGATGCGATCCGGCACGGTGGATATCGTATTCGCCAACAAGCAGGAAGCTCTGTCGCTTTATGAAACCGACGACTTCGAGCTGGCACTTTCGAAGATCGCTGCCGACTGCAAGATTGCTGCGGTGACGATGAGTGAAGATGGCGCCGTCATCCTGCGTGGCAACGAACGGGTAAAAGTCGATGCCTTCCCCGTTCACGATGTTGTCGACACGACCGGAGCAGGAGACCTCTTTGCGGCAGGCTTCCTGTTCGGCTACACGCAGGACCGCTCGCTTGAGGATTGCGGCAAACTCGGCTGCCTTGCCGCCGCCGCCGTCATTCAGCAGGTCGGACCGCGGCCGATGTCGTCATTGAAAGCTCTGGGCAGCAAACACGGGCTTATTTAAAGGCTTCGCCCGGGTAGGCACCCCAGATTTCGCCCTGCGATAACCAACCATTTGCCTGGCCGGCTTCGGCCCGGCACCAGTCGCCGTTGCATTCCTTGATGATGACCTGAACGCCAGGCTCGAGCTTTGCAACAACGGCTGCGCCCGATTGCGGATCGCGGCGCATGTTGACATATACGTCCTTGCCCTTGCCCCTCATCCACGGGGCTGCAACGGCTGTCCGCTCGCCGGAAAGCAGTGCCTGGTTGACCCAGCCTTCCGTGCCGTCAGCATCGCGGATACGACGCCAGTTTTCATACTCCTGAATGATCTCCACCGGCATGCCGGACTTCATGTACATCCAGGAGACGGCGTAGTCGGTGCTGGGGCCGATTCGCATGTTGACGCGCTTCGACTTCAAGCTGACGAAACGCGGCAGCGGCAGACCGCTTGCGCCCTTTGCAGCACTTTGAGCGCTGACCTGTGCTGGCGTTGCCGCGAGAAAAGCCAGCGATAATGCAATGCAGACCATAGAAGTTACGCGACGCATGCCCATTTCCGCTTCCTTGCCTTCCGTAAACCACAGGATATCCAGGACACGCGTTTCCAGCGCCTCGCGCCCGCACGAGTTTTGTTTGTCTTCGCCGGTGGGTCTGGTAGAAACGCCCTGAGTGAGAGAAATTATCGCTCTTTCTGGTTAATGACTTCTGAACAAGGCAGCGGCTAACGATGACTCACAAGAAGAGACCAACCGTCTATCTCACCCGCAAACTGCCGGATGTGGTCGAAACCAGAATGCGAGAGCTTTTCGACGCCGAACTGAACATCGATGACACGCTGCGTAGCGAACAGGAACTCGTCGCCGCCATGCAACGGGTGGACGTTCTGGTACCAACGGTTACCGATCGTATTACCGCTGCAATGATCGAACAGGCCGGGCCACAATTGAAGCTGATTGCCAGCTTTTCCAATGGTATTGACCACGTGGACGTGGATGCGGCGGCGCGCAAGGGCATCACCGTCACGAATACGCCCAATGTGCTTACCGAAGACACGGCCGACATCACCATGGCGCTGGTGCTGGCTGTGCCGCGCCGCATGATCGAAGGCACGCGCGTTCTCGCCAACGGTGCTGACGAGTGGATGGGCTGGTCACCGACATGGATGCTTGGAAGACGCATTTCCGGCAAACGGATCGGCATTGTCGGCATGGGGCGGATCGGCACGGCGGTTGCCCGACGCGCAAAAGCCTTCGGGCTCTCCATTCACTACCACAATCGCAAACGCGTAAATCCGGCCACTGAAGCGGAACTCGAAGCCACGTATTGGGACAGTCTTGACCAGATGCTGGCCCGCGTTGATATCGTTTCCATCAATTGCCCTGCAACGCCGGCGACCTACCACCTGATCTCGGCACGACGGTTGGCGCTGATGCAGCCGACGAGCTACATCGTCAACACAGCCCGTGGTGATATCATCGATGAAGCCGCGATGATCCAATGCCTGCGGGACGGCAAGATCGCCGGCGCTGGCCTGGACGTCTATTCGAATGAGCCTGCCGTCAATCCCAAGCTCATCAAGCTTGCCAAGGAGGGCAAGGTGGTGCTGTTACCGCATATGGGCTCGGCAACCATCGAAGGTCGCATTGACATGGGGGAGAAGGTCATCATCAACATTCGCACCCTGTTCGATGGTCACCGTCCACCGAACCGCGTTCTGCCGGGCCGCAACTGATCGCATCAGTCGAGCCGCTTGGTCATTTCAATTGAGGTCATTCGATCAAAGCCGGGATGGGCGTTTTCGGCTGTTTTGACGAAGCCCCAGGATGAGAACCGGGCGTGATTGCCGACAAGCTCAATGCGCGTCTCCAGACGCAATGCCGGGAGCGCCAATTCGCGCGCCAAGGTCTCCGCCCTCGACATCAGCCGGTAACCGACACCCTTGCCCTGTGATTTCGGCGATACAGCCAGTTTGCCGACATAAAGACTGCCAAGCGGTTCAGGTTTGCAAAAAATGCAGCCCAGGATTTCGCCATTTTCCAATGCTGCAAACGCGATTTCGTTTTTGACTTTTTCGGCAAGGTTTTCGAGTGTCAGACGATGGGCGGAGGATGGCGGATCGATAACCCCATCCATATATGCAAAGGAAGCCATGATGAGCGCCAGCAATTCAGGCTCGCGTCCAAATTCCTGATCGATCCCAACAATCTCGATCATGCCGTAGTCCCTTCGCGTCGACGCTTGTAACGGACAGTTTCAAAACGGGCGGCAAGTGCGTCATAGAGCAACAGACGACCGATCAGCGGTTCACCAGCGCCCGTTATTACCTTCACCGCCTCCATAGCCATGATCGTCCCGATAACACCGGTCAGGGCACCAACGATGCCTGTTTCAGCGCAATTGGGAATGAGGCCTTGCGGTGGCGGAGCCGGGAAAAGGTCTCGGTACCCAGGCAGTAAACGCGCATCGGGCCCGGTCTCGTAGGGTTTTAGTACCGTGACCGATCCGTCAAAACGGCCAACGGCCCCTGTCACCAATGGTCGCCTCGCGCTTTCGGCAGCGTCGGCAGCGGCATACCGCGTATCGAAATTGTCCGAGCCATCAATGATGAGATCAAAACCCTTGAGGTGTGTGTCTGCCCAGACAGCGGAGAAACGGTCCTCATAGGCAAGGATGCGGACATGCGGATTAAGCCGGGCAATGGTATTGCGTGCACTCTCCGTTTTCAGTTCGCCAATCGTGCCGCTGTCATGGATCACCTGCCGCTGGAGGTTGGACAACGAAACGACGTCGTCATCGATCAGGCCGAGCGTTCCAATGCCTGCGGCAGCAAGATAAAGCAGAACGGGCGCGCCGAGCCCCCCTGCTCCGATAACCAGTACGCGGGCCGCCTTCAGGCGCTGCTGCCCAACGCCACCGATTTCCGGCAAGAGGATATGGCGCTTGTAGCGTTCGATTTCCTCGGGACTCAAAGGCTCCATCTCGCGCTCCTATTCTCAGCCAGTAATGCTTCCATACGAAATGTTGAAGAATTGCGCCCGCTCACCGAGTGCAGAGAACATGCCGGTATCTGTGCCCGTCATGAAACTTTGACCGCCAAGAGCGTGGATGAGGTCGAACAGAGCCGCACGTCGACCCTCGTCCAGATGAGCAGCAATTTCATCCAGCAAAAGCACCGGCGCGTAACCGGTCATGTTTGCCGTCAACTGTGCGTGCGCCAATACCAGTCCGACAAGCAAAGCTTTCTGTTCTCCCGTCGAACAACGTTCGGCTTCCATGTCCTTTTCCGCGTGACGCACGAAAAGGTCGACCCGGTGTGGCCCATCAAGCGTGCGGCCTGCGGCAGCGTCGCGATAGCGACCGTCACGCAACATCGACGCATACTCATCTTCCAGATCGACCGCCGGTCGGTGAAACGCGTTGTCCATAAAACCGGACAGCGCCAACGCCGCAGACGGAAACCCGGCGTCGCCCTTGCGGGTGTCGATCAGGTTCTTCAAAAGCCCCAGCATCTCGTGACGCGCAATCGCCATGGACATGCCAAGCTCGGCCATCTGCTTTTCAATGCCGTCCAGCCACACAGGATCGAAGCGCCCTTCGGACAGCAAGCGATTGCGGCCACGCATGGCTTTGTCGAAATCGCTCGCACGACGGCCGTGTGCCGGATCAAGCGACAGAACGAGGCGATCGAGAAAGCGACGACGATCCGAAGATGATCCCGTAAAGAGGCCGTCCATGGCCGGTGTCAGCCAAAGGACACGCAGATGATCCGTCAACTCATCGACCGATCGTACAGCCGTACCGTTGAGCCTCAAACGCCGAGAAACGACGTCACCATCCCCTTCGACACCGGTACCAATCGCGACCTCGCCATCCATTCCCTCGACGTCAGCGAAGATCGAAAATCCGGATACTTCCGCGCCAACTCGTGTAACATCCGACAAGACTGCACGACGCAGTCCGCGACCGGGCGAGAGAAACGATACTGCTTCCAGCAGGTTGGTCTTGCCTGAACCGTTGTCGCCCGTCAACACCACGTGACGCTCGTCGAGGCTAAGAGATGCCGCCGCATAATTGCGGAAGTCAGTCAGTTTCAGTCGTGTCAGAGAGACCTTGTTCGTCATGGTTACGGCCTAAAACGAACCTCGCGCGATAGCAAGATCGGAGGGCACTTCTCGTTGGCTGAAGGGTGGCGAAACAAAAGGAAATTATTCTGCGCTGGCAACTTTTCAGGCAGATGTTTATTTATGGCCAGTTCAATCTGACCGGTTACCTTGTTCATGCGCCTTGTTGTCTCGCTTATTTTCGCTCTCAGCCTCCTTTCCTCCTGCGCGGGACGACCGGGAGCGGATGTCCTGCAGGCGATCGATACGAAAGCAAATGGTGCGAAAACCTTGACCGCTTATGTGGCAAGCACACGCGATCAAAACGAAGCAGGTAAAGGCTTCGGTACAGGCCGCGCGACGGCACCGAACTATGCCCGGTTCGATATTTCCATTCCGCCCAGCCACAAAAAGGGAAAAATCGAGTGGGCAAGGAGCAAGCCAAATCCCAAAACGGATTTCGTCGTGACCCGCGCCAACATGCTCAAGGAGCAGGAATTCAATACTGATCTGGGACAGATCGCCAAGTCAGGAAAACAGATCGGTCTTTTCGTGCACGGCTACAATTACAGCTATCAGGAAGCCTTGTTCCGTGCAGCGCAAATGGCTGCCGATGCGGATATCAATGGCGTACCACTGGTATTTTCCTGGCCATCGCAGGCAAATGTTACAGGCTATGTCGCTGACAAGGAATCGGCGACCTATTCCCGCGATGCGCTGGCAGGACTTATGACGGACCTCGCCCGCCAGTCACCCAAAGGCAAGATCGTCGTGTTCGGTCACAGCATGGGCGGTTGGCTGGTGATGGAAGCCTTGCGCCAGTTGCGTTTCGAAGGACGGAACGATATCATTGCCAAACTGCAGGTCGTTCTGGCGGCTCCGGATATCGACGCTGATGTGTTTCGCAAACAGGTCCAGGTGGTCGGACGCCTCAATCCACCTCTGACCGTATTGGTCTCCAAGGACGACCGAGCACTCAAGGCATCCTCCATACTCGGCGCCGACGTAACGCGTATCGGCGCCCTGGATGTCGAAGATCCGCAGGTTCAGGACGCTGCGCTGAAAGAGGGTGTGCAGTTTGTCGATATTTCCAATCTGGAAGCATCTGATCCGCTTAATCACGACCGCTACGCGGCGCTGGCCGCCCTAATCCCGCAATTGGAGGCCAACAGGCAGCAAAATGGCTCCGAAATCGGAAGGGCGGGCGCTTTCGTTTTCGATGCCATTGGTGCGACAATTTCGAGCCCGTTCCATTTGGCAAGCAAGGTCGTGAACCCGCAATGATGCGGGTTCGTCCTGCCCCAACTCGGTATTGAGTCGGGTAACCGGATCGCGGTTTCGCAAATCCGCAGCACAAATTCGGCGGAATTTTTTCAGAAATTCCAGTCTTCGTCCTCTGTCGCGACCGCTTTTCCGATAACGTAAGACGATCCGGAACCGGAGAAGAAGTCATGGTTTTCATCGGCGTTGGGTGAAAGCGCCGACAGGATCGCCGGATTGACCTTGCACGCCTCGGCAGGAAACAGGGCTTCGTAACCCAGATTCATCAAGGCCTTATTGGCATTGTAGTGAAGGAACTTCTTCACATCTTCCGATAGCCCGACGCCATCATAAAGGTCTTCCGTGTACTTTGCTTCGTTGTCGTAGAGTTCCAGCAGCAGGTCGAAAGCAAAATCCTTGATCTCCTGCCGCTCAGCCTCACTCAGCCTTTCCACCGCGCGCTGGAATTTGTAACCGATGTAATAGCCATGAACAGCCTCATCGCGAATGATGAGACGGATGAGATCGGCTGTGTTGGTGAGTTTGGCACGGCTTGACCAGAACATTGGCAGGTAGAAACCGGAGTAGAACAGGAAGCTCTCAAGAAAGACGCTCGCGACCTTCTTTTTCAACGGGTTGCCGCTGTCGTACTCCCGCATGATAAGCGCCGACTTGCGCTGCAGGAACTCGTTTTCCTCAGACCAGCGGTAAGCATCGTCAACGTCGGGTGTCAGGCAAAGCGTCGAAAAAATCGAGGAATAGGAGCGGGCATGGACCGCCTCCATGAATGAAATGTTGGAAAGCACCGCTTCCTCGTGTTGCGTGACCGCATCCTCCATCAACCGAACGGCGCCAACACCGTTCTGAATGGTATCGAGCAAAGTGAGACCGGTGAAGACACGGATGGTCAGCTTCTGCTCTTCAGGTCGCAACGTTCCCCATGAGGGAATGTCGTTGGACAGCGGCACCTTTTCTGGCAGCCAGAAATTTGACGTCAGACGGTTCCAGACCTCAAGGTCCTTGTCGTCTTCAATACGGTTCCAGTTGATGGCACGCAGGCGGGAGGCAGCCTTTGCGTTGGTCTTGATTTGGATATTCATGTTCGTCACCGGAAATCACAGGGTGCAGGAGACGCAACCCTGCACTTCCGTGCCGGTCAGCGCCATTTGGCGAAGGCGGATGTAGTAGATTGTCTTGATGCCCTTTTTCCAGGCATAGATCTGCGCCCGGTTAATGTCGCGGGTGGTCGCTGTATCGCGGAAAAACAGGGTCAGCGACAACCCCTGATCGACATGCTGCGTTGCTGCCGCATAGGTGTCGATGATCTTTTCAGGCCCGATCTCATAGGCATCCTGATAATAGTCGAGATTGTCATCTGAGAGATAGGCAGCCGGGTAATAAACACGGCCAATCTTGCCCTCTTTGCGAATCTCGATCTTTGAGACGATCGGGTGAATGGAAGAGGTCGAGTGGTTGATGTAGGAAATCGAGCCGGTAGGCGGTACCGCCTGAAGGTTCTGGTTATAAAGGCCCGAACTCATCACGGCCTGCTTCAGCGCCAGCCAATCTTCCTGCGTCGGGATAGCGATACCAGCCTTTTCGAACAGACCTGCCACTTTTTCGGTCGCCGGCTTCCATTCTGTTTCCGTGTATTTGTCGAAATAGTCGCCGGACGCATATTTTGAGTTTTCAAAACCCTTGAAGCTCTGGCCGCGCTCAACTGCCAACCGGTTCGAAGCACGAATGGCGTGATACGTGACCGTGTAGAAGTACATGTTGGTGAAATCTATGCCCTCTTCCGAACCGTAATAAATCCGTTCGCGGGCAAGATAGCCATGAAGATTCATCTGTCCGAGGCCGATCGCATGGCTATCGGCATTGCCCTTCGCGATAGAAGGGACGGATGTGATGTTGCTCATGTCAGAGACGGCGGTCAACGCCCGGATCGATGTCTCTATGGTCTTGCCGAAATCACCCGAATCCATCGCAGCGGCAATGTTCAACGAACCGAGATTGCACGAAATATCCTTGCCCAGATGATCATACGTCAAATCGGCATTGTAAGTGCTCGCGTCACTGACCTGCAAAATCTCCGAGCAGAGGTTGCTCATGGTGATGCGCCCGGCAATCGGATTCGCCTTGTTCACCGTGTCTTCGAACATGATGTAGGGGTAGCCGCTTTCGAACTGGATTTCGGCAATCACCTGGAAGAAGTCGCGCGCCTTGATTTTCTTTTTCTTGATGCGACTGTCAGCCACCATCTCACGGTATTTTTCCGTGACCGAGATTTCGGTAAACGGCACACCGTAAACACGCTCGATGTCATAAGGCGAAAAGAGGTACATATCCTCGTTGTTCTTGGCGAGTTCAAACGTGATGTCAGGTATGACCACGCCGAGTGAGAGGGTCTTGATACGGATCTTCTCGTCGGCGTTTTCGCGTTTTGTGTCGAGGAACCGCATGATATCGGGGTGGTGGGCGTTCAGATAGACGGCCCCCGCTCCCTGCCGCGCGCCAAGCTGGTTCGCATAAGAGAATGAATCCTCCAGAAGCTTCATGACGGGAATAACGCCTGAAGACTGGTTCTCGATCTGCTTGATCGGGGCGCCTGCCTCGCGAAGGTTGGTAAGTGACAAAGCCACGCCGCCGCCGCGTTTCGACAATTGCAGCGCTGAATTGATGCCGCGCGCGATGGACTCCATATTGTCCTCGATGCGCAACAGGAAGCAGGAGACAAGTTCGCCACGCTGTTTTTTGCCGGCATTCAGGAAAGTTGGGGTCGCAGGCTGGAAGCGGCCCGAAATGATCTCATCGACCATATCGCGAGCCAGCGACTCGTTGCCACGGGCCAGCGCCAGCGCAACCATGCAAATGCGGTCCTCATAACGCTCGAGGTAACGTTTGCCGTCGAACGTCTTCAGTGTGTAGGAGGTGTAATATTTGAAGGCGCCAAGGAAGGTCGGGAAACGGAACTTCCTGGCATAGGCGTGGTCGAAAAGATCGCGGACGAAGTTGAACGAATACTGATCGAGCACCTCCTGCTCGTAATAGCCTTCCGTCACGAGATAATCGAGCTTCTCCCTGAGGTTATGGAAGAAGACGGTGTTCTGATTGACGTGCTGCAAAAAATACTGTTTCGCAGCCTGCCGATCCTTGTCGAGCTGGATCTTGCCGTTCTCGTCGTAGAGATTGAGCATGGCATTCAGCGCGTGATAATCAAGCGCTGTATCCAGCGGTTTCGCGGTAACGGAAACTGGCTGTTTTGCGCTCTTGTCCCGAAGGACGTCAGAAGTCAGCGTGTCCAAAATCGTTCCAATCCATGAGTGACGTTGGCGACATCCTCCTCGGTCCCGAGAAGCTCGAAGCGGTAGAGAAAGGGAACCGCGCATTTGCGCGAGACGATTTCTCCAGCCGAGGCGAATGCCGCGCCAAAATTCGTGTTTCCCGCAGCAATGACGCCGCGAATGAGGTTTCGATTGGCTGGCTCGTTCAGAAACCGGATTACGGGTTTCGGAACAGCCCCTTTGGTCCCGCCTCCCCCATAGGTGGGGGTGACGAGGACGTAGGGTTCCGACACAAGCAGGGTTTCGTCAGCGGTGCCGATAGGTAGCCTGAGCGCCTGGCCACCCAGTTTCTGAACGAAGCGATGGGTGTTTTCGGATCGGCTGGAATAATAGACGATCAGTCCCATCGCCCTCTCTCAGGAAATTGCGCTGATCATATCGGGGCGAAAACCGGCCCAATGGCGCTCGCCAGCAATGACGACCGGAACCTGCATGTAACCCAGCCCCCTGACGTGATCGAGGGCATCCGCATCCTCCGAAATATCGATGATTTCGTAGCTGACTCCGATGCGATCAAGCGCGCGATAGGTTGCTTTGCACTGAACGCAGGCGGGTTTGCTGTAAACGGTGACGGTCATGGTGTCCTCTTTCAAAGCTGCCCATACGCGCAGCCGAACGGTCCCGACGGCTCATTACCATCAGGTGGGTGGGTTCATTGATGAATTGGAGCGGCTATGCCGCGACGAACCAAAACCTACGCCGACGAGCGCAGGAAACTGTAAAAATACGATGGCATGACTTCACCCCGAAGTTGATCTCAGCGGGATACAGGAAAACGGCGTGCGCAACTCATTTGCGCCAACACCCTCCTTCCGGACACCCCGCCCGTGGACGTGCACGCTCAAGGCAGGTCTCCTGGCTTGCGGGTCTAAACATCGGCTCCAACCTTCCCAGAGCGTAAACCCCAGTGGCACAATATGGAACGATGCTCACCGTTTACAGTTGCGGGGGCAGCCTCGGGATTGTTCCGCCATCATGGCGTCTCGCACCGAATTCCCGTCTTAGCTCCCAATCCTTGCGAATCGAGAGAACCTTGAACACCACATATAGTATATCATGAATCTTTTCCGTCAACGGATAGACATGCAAATCCTCGCCATGGTGGATCAAAAAGATTCACCCTATGGTTAGCAAATTCTTATGAAGGCTGTATTTCAGGCTGTTCCACCCTTATGGGAGTACAGTCACTCCCAGATATCGATGTGGATATCTGCAGGGCGTGAAGATCCGATCACCCGTCTTCCATTCGGAAGATCGTTTTCAAACAGCTTGGCTGCGATCTGGCTTTCGTTCAAACCGTAACCGATCCATCTGTTACGAAGGCGCTCTTCGAGCACCGCCACGGACGGACCGACAAAAACGCTCATATCAAAACTGTCCGTCAGCCGTGTCCATGGCTCTTCATTGAGAAGCAGGTAATTACCTTCCGCCAAAATGAAACGGGTGTCCGGTGAGATGGCGCGCGCGGACGCGATGGCTATTTCCCTGGAGCGATCGAAAACGGCGACGAGAACTTCCTCGCCGTTTTTGCGAACGGCGGAAACAATATCCAGGAAGCCACGGACATCAAAGGTTTCCGGCGCACCTTTTCTTGCAAGAAGGCCGCGCTCTTCCAGGATACCATTGTCCATATGGAAGCCGTCCATCGGCAACACGGCAGCCATCTCGCCTTTCGCGATCAGAGCGCTGCACAAGGCCTCAGCCAATGTCGATTTGCCGGCCCCAGGGGGACCGGCAATAGCAACGATAAATCGGGGTTTGTCTCCGGCCCGTTGAAGGACCTCCTCAACGATCGTTTCAAGTTTCAATGTCATGCAGCCAGGGTTTCCCGTGGCGGCTCTTTGGCGCCCGTCATGAAGGCGACGGCATCAGACATCGAATACTCCTTCGGATTGATGACGCACAGGCGTCGGCCGAGGCGATGAATATGAATGCGATCAGCCACCTCGAAAACATGCGGCATATTATGTGAAATGAGCACGATCGGAAGCCCTCTGGAACGGACATCGAGTATCAGTTCCAGCACTCTGCGACTTTCCTTGACGCCGAGGGCGGCCGTCGGCTCATCGAGAATGACAACCTTCGAACCAAAAGCGGCTGCGCGCGCCACCGCAACCCCCTGCCGCTGACCACCAGACAGCGTTTCGACCGCCTGATTGATATTCTGGATCGTCATCAAACCAAGTTCGGACAGCTTGTCACGCGCGAATTTTTCCATGGCCGGGCGATCCAGCGCGCGAAACAGGCTTCCACGAATACCTGTCTTACGGATCTCACGCCCGAGGAACATATTGTCGGCTATGGAAAGTGCGGGGGACAGCGCAAGGTTTTGATACACCGTTTCGATGCCAGCCTTGCGCGCCTCGATGGGCGAGCGGAACTGCACGGTCTGACCTTCAAGCTGGATTTCCCCTTCATCCGGCGTGATGGCACCGGAAATAGCCTTGATCAGCGATGACTTTCCCGCACCGTTATCGCCGATGACCGCGAGAATTTCACCCG
Source organism: Agrobacterium tumefaciens (assembly GCA_025559845.1). Classification (NCBI taxonomy): domain Bacteria; kingdom Pseudomonadati; phylum Pseudomonadota; class Alphaproteobacteria; order Hyphomicrobiales; family Rhizobiaceae; genus Agrobacterium; species Agrobacterium tumefaciens. The sequence continues at coordinate 3,089,616 of CP048469.1, read as the reverse complement.
GATAGAGATCAAAATCAGCCTGATCCAGGGCGGTGACGCGGCCATAACGCTTAACGAGGCTGCGTGCCGTGAGTATCGGTTCTTTTGTCATCAGCCTGCTACCTTTCTGATCCACTGGTCGATTGCGACAGCCAGGATGATGAGGACGCCGATCAACAGATAGGTCCATTGTGGATCGGTGCCAATGAGACGCAAGCCGAGCGAGAAGACACCGACAATCAAGGCGCCGAAGAGCATTCCAAGGATGGACCCACGACCACCAAACAGGGAGAGGCCACCGATCACCACCGCTGTGATGGATTCAATATTCGCAAACTGGCCAGCAGTCGGAGAAACGGAGCCGATGCGGCCAATCAGCGCCCAACCGGCGAAGGCACAGATGAGGCCTGAGAGAGTGTAAACTGTTGTCAGCATGCGCTTCACGTTGACACCGGCAAGCTCAGCAGCATCCGGATCATCGCCAACGGCGTAGAGATGGCGCCCCCAAGCGGTGTGGTTGAGCACGTACCAGAGGAGTGCGACCAGCAGGACCATCGCAATAACACCATAGGTGAACACTGCATTGCCGAAGCGAACGTTCTGACCGAAGAACTGCAGAATGGGCGCCTGTTGCGCGATATCCTGTGCCCGGATCGTCTCGTTGGCGGAGTAAAGGAAATTGCCGGCAAGAACGATCTGCCACATGCCGAGAGTGACGATAAAGGGCGGCAGGCGCATTCTCGAGACGAGAAGACCATTGATGAAGCCGCAGAGCGCACCGACAGCAAATCCGCACAGGATGGCGAGTTCCGCTGGCAGACCGTAGCGGAACGCGAATTGTCCCATGACGACGGAAGACAAGACCATGATCGCGCCGACCGAGAGATCGATACCGGCGGTCAGGATCACCAGAGATTGCGCAGCGCCGACGATACCGACGATGGCGACCTGCTGAAGAATGAGGGTCAGCGAGAAGGCAGAGAAGAACTTTCCGCCGAGGATTGCTCCGAAGACAATCAACGAGATCACCAGCACGATCAGCGGCACGGCCGCCGGACTGGAATGCAGAAAGTGCTGAAGCTTCTCCAGAGGAGTTTTGTCGTGCGTATCGAAAGCCGCAACTTGCGTCGAGCTCCCTGAAAGCACCTTTTCAAATTCATTGTGCGGCTGAGCACGCGCCGGCTGATCGCTCATGAATGTTCCTCCCGATCACGCTCGTCTATTTTGTGTCCCGCTCGCCCGAACATGATGCGGCGGGTTCATGGCTGAACAAGGGGGCGAGAGGCCCCCTCGCAGATTTCAGTATCCGGGTATCAACCCCAGCACTTGCCCAGGCCGTCTTTCGTGTCGATCGAATCAAGACCTTTGACGGGCTTGTCAGTCACCAGGGTCACGCCGGTATCGAAGAAATTCTTGCCTTCGGTAGGCTTTGGCTTTTCACCCGTGTCAGCGAACTTCTTCACGGCTTCAACGCCAAGGGCTGCCATCATCAACGGATATTGCTGTGACGTGGCTCCGATCACACCTTCGGCGACGTTCTTGACGCCCGGGCAACCGCCATCAACCGAAACGATCAACACATCCTTTTCACGACCGACTGCCTTCAAAGCTTCATAAGCGCCAGCGGCCGCAGGTTCATTGATCGTGTGGACAACGTTCAGGGTCGGATCTTTCTGCAGCATGTTTTCCATTGCTGCTCGTCCACCCTCTTCATTGCCGTTGGTAACGTCATGGCCAACGATACGCGGATCGTCTTCATCACCAATCTTGTTGATGTCCTTCACGTCGATGCCAAAGCCCTTCATGAAGCCCTGGTTACGCAGGACGTCCACTGTCGGCTGAGAGGGGGTGAGATTCAAGAAAGCGATCTTCGCATCCTTTGCCTTGTCGCCGAGCGTACCGGCGGCCCATTTGCCGATCAATTCGCCAGCCAGAAGGTTGTCGGTTGCAAAGGTCGAATCGGCAGCATCAATTGGTTCAAGAGGTGTATCGAGGGCGATTACCAGCAGGCCGGCATCGCGCGCCTTCTGGACAGCCGGAACAATACCCTTGGTATCGGAAGCGGTGATCAAAATACCCTTGGCGCCGTCCGCGATGCAGGTTTCGATTGCGGCGACCTGGCTTTCGGAATCACCATCGATCTTGCCGGCATAGGACTTCAGGGTCACGCCAAGCTCTTTGGCCTTGGCCGTCGCACCTTCTTTCATCTTAACGAAGAAGGGGTTGGTATCCGTTTTGGTGATGAGGCACACCGACGTGTCGGCGGCAGATGCGACCGAGGCAAAAGAAACGCCAAGCGCAAGCGCGCCCAAAAGAGCGGAAACAGTGGTCTTCATTTAATCCTCCCAAATGAACAAGTGGGCGCCTTTGCGGCAGCCCGACGATCCCGTCTCCTCCGAGACTGACAATCGCTGAAACAAATGGAACCATCAAAGGCAAACTCTGTCAATAAATAAATCCGATTGAATTATTAATTCGGTGTGGCATTCTAAATCCGTGCAAGCAGGAAAGTCGCAATACTCAAAAACATCGCGATGTATGGCTTGCCAGGAGGCCGGCAGGTGTTGTGTATCGTAAACTCTGCTGGCGGGAGGAAGTGTGAATGAGACAGTCTGTTGACCCGGCGTTGTCAACTCCGGGCAGCGTTACGGATTCGAGCGGAGGGGCCAATCAGATAGGCGTTCGTGCCTATAATGAGCGGCTCGTGATGTCGCTCGTCCGCAGGCATGGAAGCCTTTCGAAAGCCGAGATTTCAAGGCTTTGCGGGCTTTCCGCGCAGACCGTCTCGGTCATCATGCGGTCTCTCGAAAAAGACGGACTTCTCGTGCGCGGCGAAAGGCTTCGCGGAAAAGTGGGGCAGCCGTCCACCCCCATGCGACTCAATCCGGATGCAGTGTTTTCCTTCGGTGTCAAAATCGGCCGCCGCAGTGTTGATCTGGTGCTGATGGACTTTGTTGGTCGCATCAAGCTCAAGCTCCACAGAACCTATCCTTACCCGATGCCGGAATGGATCATGCCTTTCGTGATCGAAGGCATCGCCGAAATCGAATCAAAACTGACCGACGCAGAGCGCGAGAAAATCGCCGGTGTGGGCATTGCGGCTCCTTTTGAGCTCTGGAATTGGGCGCAGGAAGTGGGCGCGCCTCAAATAGAAATGGAACGTTGGCGCAGCGTCGATATTCGTGCTGATATCGCTGAAAGCATAAGCTACCCGGTGTTCCTCCAGAATGATGCGACAAGTGCCTGTGGCGCGGAACTGGTTTTTGGAGCAGGTCAGAATTGCCCCGATTTCCTCTATATCTTCATAGGCTCGTTTATCGGTGGCGGGGTCGTCCTCAATTCCGCACTGTTTTCCGGGCGGACCGGGACTGCTGGTGCAATCGGCCCGCTACCGGTGCAGGGACAGGACGGCAAACCAGTTCAACTTCTGAAAATCGCCTCGATCTTCGTTCTGGAAAACATGTTGCGAGAAGAGGGCATCGATCCGCGACCGCTGTGGTTTTCGCCGGATGAATGGATCGATTTTGGTGAACCGCTCGAGCAATGGATCAGGAATACGGCCGCTGCATTGGCGCAAGCCGTGATTGCCGCCGCATCTATCATCGACTTCTCTTCCGTCATCATCGATGGCGGTTTTCCGGACTGGGTGCGCAAGCGGATCGTGGTTGCAACGCAGCTTGCGCTTGGTCTGCACGATCTTCAGGGTGTTATGATCCCTGAGATCATCGAGGGTGAAGTTGGGAGCCAGGCTCGCGCGGTTGGTGGTGCGAGTTTGCCGTTATTTTCGCGATATTTGATAGACCAGAATGTCTTGTTCAAGGACCCAGGCGGTTGATTTGGTGTTTGATGGTGTTTTGTATTGCGTCTTTTGACTTGGGGATTTGTGCTTTGTGGGGATATTGGTTGCGGGGGCAGGATTTGAACCTGCGGCCTTCAGGTTATGAGCCTGACGAGCTACCGGGCTGCTCCACCCCGCGTTATCTAGGCGACGCTTGCGTCGTCCGAACCAGCGCAAATCCAGAGGATTTGTCGCGACAGAGCAAACACGATGTGTTTGCGTCCTCCGATTTTTGCCGACGGCAAAATATCGTAATGACTTTGCCTTTGGCGAAGTCTCATTCAGCAGATTTGTCTGCTGAGAAGCTGATATTATAACAAAAAAGGCCGCGATGTGCGGCCTCTGTTATGGGCTTGAGGCCCTCATGTGATGAGAAGATTTGAATGTTGCGTTTTGCAGACCTGGCAGCGACCTACTCTCCCGCGTCTTAAGACGAAGTACCATTGGCGCTGGGGCGTTTCACGGCCGTGTTCGGAAAGGGAACGGGTGCAGCCGCCCCGCGATAACCACCAGGTCGGCAAAACGCAACAAGCGTTGTTTTTCGAGAAGCTGGGAAGCGATTGCTTCGTTTGATTTGAACACGTCAATTCATCGTTGATGAACATGAACAATGAGAACGATCAAGCCGATCGAGCTATTAGTAACGGTAAGCTTCATGCATTGCTGCACTTCCACACCCGTCCTATCAACGTGGTCGTCTTCCACGGCTCTGATAGGGAACACTCGTTTTCAGGTTGGTTTCCCGCTTAGATGCCTTCAGCGGTTATCCATTCCGTATATAGCTACTCTGCTATGCCCTTGGCAGGACAACAGATCCACCAGAGATACGTCCATCCCGGTCCTCTCGTACTAGGGACAGATCCTGTCAATATTCCTACACCCACGGCAGATAGGGACCGAACTGTCTCACGACGTTCTGAACCCAACTCACGTACCGCTTTAAATGGCGAACAGCCATACCCTTGGGACCTGCTCCAGCCCCAGGATGCGATGAGTCGACATCGAGGTGCCAAACAACCCCGTCGATATGGACTCTTGGGGGTCATCAGCCTGTTATCCCCGGCGTACCTTTTATCCGTTGAGCGATGGCCCTTCCACACGGGACCACCGGATCACTATGACCGACTTTCGTCTCTGCTCGACTTGTCAGTCTCGCAGTCAGGCTAGCTTATGCCATTGCACTCGACGACCGATTTCCGACCGGTCTGAGCTAACCATCGCGCGCCTCCGTTACTCTTTCGGAGGCGACCGCCCCAGTCAAACTACCCACCATACACTGTCCCGGATCCGGATAACGGACCGCGGTTAGACATCCACGAAGATAAGGGTGGTATTTCAAGGATGGCTCCACAAGAACTGGCGTCCCTGCTTCAAAGCCTACCACCTATCCTACACATGCCTTGGCGAATGCCAGTGTAAAGCTATAGTAAAGGTGCACGGGGTCTTTCCGTCTGACCGCAGGAACCCCGCATCTTCACGGGGAATTCAATTTCACTGAGTCTATGTTGGAGACAGCGGGGAAGTCGTTACGCCATTCGTGCAGGTCGGAACTTACCCGACAAGGAATTTCGCTACCTTAGGACCGTTATAGTTACGGCCGCCGTTTACTGGGGCTTCAGTTCAGAGCTTGCACCCCTCCCTTTAACCTTCCAGCACCGGGCAGGCGTCAGACCCTATACGTCGTATTGCTACTTCGCAGAGCCCTGTGTTTTTGATAAACAGTCGCTACCCCCTGGTCTGTGCCACCCCATCATACTTGCGTAAAATGGGGTCACGCTTCTTCCGAAGTTACGCGTGCAATTTGCCGAGTTCCTTCAACATAGTTCTCTCAAGCGCCTTGGTATACTCTACCTGACCACCTGTGTCGGTTTCGGGTACGGTCTATACGGTGGAGCTATTTCCTGGAACCTCTTCGCCGCCCAACCAATCCAATAAGGTTGAACAACACACGAGATCCGTCACTACCACCAGGCCCACGAATATTAACGTGGTTCCCATCGACTACGCGTGTCCGCCTCGTCTTAGGGGCCGGCTAACCCTGCTCAGATTAACTTTAAGCAGGAACCCTTGGTCTTTCGGCGAGAGGGTCTCTCACCCTCTTTATCGTTACTCATGTCAACATTCGCACTTCCGATATCTCCAGCAGCCCTCACGGGTCCGCCTTCACAGACTTACGGAACGCTCCGCTACCACTTGCATTGCTGCAAATCCTCAGCTTCGGTGCATGGCTTTAGCCCCGTTACATTTTCGGCGCAAAGACCCTTATTTAGACCAGTGAGCTGTTACGCTTTCTTTAAATGATGGCTGCTTCTAAGCCAACATCCTGGTTGTTTTGGGATCCTCACATCCTTTCCCACTTAGCCATGACTTGGGGACCTTAGCTGGAGGTCAGGGTTGTTGCCCTTTTCACGACGGACGTTAGCACCCGCCGTGTGTCTGCCGACTAGTACTCCTCGGTATTCGGAGTTTGGTTAGGATCAGTAAGACGGTGAGTCCCCATAGCCCATCCAGTGCTCTACCCCCGAGGGTATTCGGTCGACGCTCTACCTAAATAGATTTCGCGGAGAACCAGCTATTTCCGAGTTTGATTGGCCTTTCACCCCTAGCCACAAGTCATCCCGAACTATTGCAACAGTTATGGGTTCGGCCCTCCAGTTGGTGTTACCCAACCTTCAGCCTGCTCATGGCTAGATCACTCGGTTTCGGGTCTAATGCAACTAACTAAATCGCCCTATTCAGACTCGCTTTCGCTGCGCCTACACCTACCGGCTTAAGCTTGCTAGTTACACTAAGTCGTTGACCCATTATACAAAAGGTACGCCGTCAGGCTTGCGCCCTCCGACTGTTTGTAGGCATCCGGTTTCAGGTTCTATTTCACTCCCCTCGTCGGGGTGCTTTTCACCTTTCCCTCACGGTACTTGTTCGCTATCGGTCATGCACGAGTACTTAGGCTTGGAGAGTGGTCTCCCCATGTTCAGACAGGATTTCACGTGTCCCGCCCTACTCAAGGACAATGCCTGTTCTACGTGTAAGGGGCTATCACCCTCTATGGCCGGACTTTCCATTCCGTTCCACTTTATTCAGCATTGCCACTGGCCTGGTCCGCGTTCGCTCGCCACTACTTGCGGAGTCTCGGTTGATGTCCTTTCCTGCAGGTACTTAGATGTTTCAGTTCCCTGCGTTCGCTTCTTACACCCTATGTATTCAGGTGCAGATACCTTATCACAATGCTTGGAAACCCAGGCCGTTCATAAAACAGACTGGATTTTCCAAGCATTTAAGGTGGGTTGCCCCATTCG